>NZ_CALXHK010000006.1:0-66393 GCF_944388085.1 Candidatus Allofournierella excrementigallinarum
TGCTCGCCCATGATGTCGATGTGCTCGGTGGCGAACTCGTGGCAGACCTTGCGCAGCTCCAGCTTGGAGATCTCGCCTTTCCCCACCAGCTGCTTCATGGCCTTCAGCTCGATGGGCAGGCCATGGGTGTCATAACCGGGCACATAGGGGGCCTGGAAGCCGGTCATGTTCTTGTAGCGGACGATGATGTCCTTGATGATCTTGTTCAGCGCGGTGCCCATGTGGATGTTGCCGTTGGCGTAGGGAGGGCCGTCGTGCAGCACATAGCGGGGCTTGCCCTCGTTGTGCTTCATCAGTTCTTCATAAAGATGATCCGCATTCCACTCCTTGAGCATCTCCGGCTCTTTCTTGGGCAGACCCGCCCGCATGTCAAACAAAGTTTTGGGCAGGTTGATCGTGCTGTTGTAATCCTGTGGCACTGGTAACTACACTCCTATTCCTCAAATGAGCTGCGCGTTTTTCGCGCGCTGGGGGATCAATCGCTGAATTTGATGCCCTCGAAGCCTTCGAACACCGACGAAGCGGGCGGGGTCTCGGGCTGAGGCGCGGCGGGACGGTTCTGACCAGGCACAAAGGTCCGGGTGGGCTCCTCCTCCGGCTCCCCGGCGGCGGGCGCTTCCTCCTGAGCCTGCATGCCATACAAAGCGCTCAGGTCCGGGAAGCGGCTGATGGGGTCGTCCGGTTCCGGCACGGCATCGAAGGTTTGGCCAAAGGACTCGGCCTCCGCGGGGGTCTCCGGTTCTTCAGGCTCAGCCGCGGGTTCGGGCTCCACCGTTTCCTCCACGGGGGCGGGGGCCTCCTCTTCCGCCTCCTCCGGCTCGTCGCCGGGCAAAGTGCTCAGAGACTCGATGTGCTGCTTGTAGAGGCTCAGCACACTGTTTTTAAACTGCGCCACTTCCGCCTTGACGCGCTCCAGCTCCAGCTGTTCTTCGCTCACCTGCTCCAGGGCGGCGCGGGTGATATCCTCGGACTTGATGCCCGCTTCCCGCAGAATGGATTCGGCTTTCTGCTTGGCTTCCTTTATGACGTTCTCGCCCATGCGTTGGGCGTTGAGCAGCGCGGTCTTGAGGTTATCCTCATCCTTGCGGTACTCCTCCACCTTCTGGGCCAGGATATACAGTTTTTTCTCGGCGCTCTCTTTTTCCGCCTGCAGCTGCTCCATCTGCTGGGCCAGCTGCTGCAGCAGCGCGTCCACGTCTTCGGGGCGGTAGCCGCGCATGACCTTGTCGAAGGTGACGGTGCGGATCTCCTGGGGTGAAATCATTCAGATCATTCCTTTCGGCGAAAGTGGCGGCACAGTGCCGTCAGTATTGGAAATATTGAATAAACAACCGGTCTTTGCGGCTCCTGCCGCCCAGGGCCTCCAGCTTGAAGCGGCCCACGCCCCGCACGGTGAACACATCGCCTTCATACACAGCCGCATGGGCGCTGGTCACGGGGACGTGGTTTATCTCCAGCCTGCCGCCCCGCACAAGGGCCTCCGCCTGACCGCGGCTGCAGCGGAGCATGGCCGCCAGCACTGCGTCCGCCCGCAGGGAGGAAACAGTGGCGGTTTTGCTCTCCCGCTGGGCAGGCTGCACCGGCAGCTGCCCTTCAAACCGCTCGGCCCGGGCCGTCCATCGGCCCACGCTGGTGAGTTCATCGCAGATGAGCGGCGCCACCCGCTCCAGCACAAAGGCATACGCGGTGCCGGGCGCGTCAGGGTCCGGCAGGATGTCGCCCACGCACTCCCGCTCAAGGCCGAGGCCCAGAACGGAGCCAAGATAATCCTTGTGGGCGGGCGCGCCGGGGCCCGCGCCCGCGCAACGGATCAAAACGCAACAAATCGGCGGTTCGCCCGAGGCGCCCGCCGGTTCGAGGCACAGCAGTTTGCGCTCGGCTGCAGGATAGCCGCCCTCAAAGGCGGCCCAGGCGCAGCCGGCCTGGTTCATCGCGGCCTTGGCCAGACTTTGCTCCCGATCCGACAGAAAGCCGCTGTAACGGGCCACGCCCCGGTTCTCTGCGATGCGGCAGAGGTCCTGGGCGCGGCGCATGACAAGGCGCTCCTGATCGTTCTGCGGCGGGATATAACCCCGCTGCCTCTCATCAGAAGAATACGCCATTGCTTTCTAACTCATCCAGCAGGTCCCCCATGATGTCAACATTGTAGGGGGTGATGATGAAGGTGCTGTTGGCCACCCGCTTCATCTGGCCGTTGTTGGCGTAGGCCACGCCGGACAAAAAGTCCACCAGACGGCGGGAGACTTCCTTGTTGGTGCCTTCCAGATTCAGCACCACAGTGCGCTTCGCGTTCAGGTGGTCGGCCACCGTGCTGGCGTCGTCAAAGCGTTCGGGCTTGACCAGGACCACCTGCAGCTGGGTGGTGGCGTTGATGTTGACCACCTTGTTCCGCTTGCCGGTGGGTTCGGGCTGATAGCCGTCGTCATCCGCAGCGCTGCGCTGGGGGAACATGTCTTCGTTGTCGTCGTAATAACCGTCGTCCTCTTCGTTCACACCAAGAAATCTTTTAAGCCCGTCGAGCATCGTTCCGTATCTCCTTCCGAAAATGATGAACGCTTCATTCGAAAACATATCACCAGTTAGTATATATTATCGCTATTTTTAGTGTTTCTGTCAACAAAGAAACACAACATTGCCTTATATTCACAGGATTTTCCCGTCGTAGAGGTCGGTGCCCTCCACGATGACCTCGTCGAACAGGCGCACCTCGTTTTCGGTGCCCACCTTGCCGCCTTCCGGCGCAAGGATGTACTCGTCATTCTGGTAAAGCACGGTGATCTTGCGGAAGCGCGCCAGATTGCCGTATTTCACATAGACGCCCTTTTCGCCGTCCACGATGTTCAGCGCCTTGGCGCTGACCCGCACGCCCTTGAAGGACTCAAAGTCGATGCGGGCGGTGGCCGCTGCAAGGCTCAGCACGTCCGCGCCCACATATTCACAGCTGAGAACGAATTTTGCAAGGCCGGAGCCCTCATCCACCGTGACGCTCTCCACCGTGGCGGGCAGGACCTTTTCCGCCGCGCCGGGGAAGCTGATGTCCACGCTGGCAACGCCCTCGAATTTTTCACTCTCCTCCGCGGTGCACACGCCGTAGAAGTACCATTTATAATCGGTGACCAGTTTGCCCGCGCCGGAAACTTCGCTCACGCCGGCGCCCTGCTGCAGGGCGCCGGCCATCTCCGCGGCGGACATGTTGTCCAGTTCGTCTTTGCTGTACAGCAGCATCCGGGCCGCATCCGCCGCCACAAAGTAGCCGCCGGTGGAAACGGTGACCGCCGCCGGGCTGCCGAGGTTTGCCTGCTGCACAGCCTGTTCCTGGGCGATCAGTTCCTTCGCGCCGGAAAAATCCCGGATCGCGCCGGTGGTGATCTGGAGCCGGTTCAACGCCAGAAGGTACTCGTTGCTTTTGGAGGAGATCTCCTCGTAATTCTGCCGGTCCAGGCCGTCCAGCAGGTCGTACAGCGCCGACTGGCGCTGGGTCAGCAGGACATCCACGTCGGTCCCCACGGTGTTTTCGCTGCGCTCCAACAGGTCCAGCTGGGCGTCCAGTTCGGTGAGGGTGGCGCGGGCGCGGGCCTGGCTGGGGTCGGAATAGATCTCCGCCACCTGGGTGCCCGTTGCCACACGCTCGCCGCTTTCAACGAGATACCCCATCTGCCCCTCGCCGGGCACCTCCGACTGCTCAAAGACAAGATACCCGCCGCAGGAAAGGCTGTCGGACATATCGTAAAGGATGGCCGTTTCGGTTCGGTAAGGCCGGTCCAGCACCGTGAAGATCTGCACTGCCAGATAGGCCGCGGCAAAGCCCAGCGCGGCGATGACGCCGTATTTGATGATCGAGCCTCTCATGTCCTTCTCCCCCTTCCCCTCTTTGCGGCAGCGCCGCTCATAAACCGAAATGTTCGCGCACCATCTGCTCCGCGCGCCGCACCAGCCGTTCGTCGCCGGGGTCCAGCCACACAACGTTCGGCATCCGCCGGAACCAGGTCAGCTGGCGCTTGGCGTAGTTGCGGCTGGCCTGCTTGAGTTTGTCCGCGCAGGCGGCAAGGTCCGCCGTTCCCTCGAAATAAGGGAAAAACTCCTTATAGCCGATGGCCTGGGCCGCCGTGCGGTAGCGCCCGCGGTTCTCGAACACCAGTTTCGCTTCTTCCAAAAGCCCCGCTTCCAGCATGCGGTCCACCCGGGCGTCGATGCGCTGGTAGAGCTGCGCGCGGTCCGAAGGCGCAAGGCAGAACATCAGCGAATCGAACGGCGGCGTTTCGGGCAGCGACTCCGCCCGCTGCCGGCTCATGGTCTTGCCGGTGGAATAATAGAGTTCCAGCGCGCGCACCACCCTGCCCACATTGTTGGGATGCACCGTGGCGGCGTAGTCTGGGTCCACGTCCGCCAGTGTTTGGTGCATGGCCTGCGGCCCGAGGGCCGCGGCCTCCCGCTCCAGCTTTTCTCGAAGCGCGGGGTCCGTCTTCTGCCGGGCAAAGCGTACGCCGTTCAAAAAGCTTTCGATGTAAAGGCCGGTGCCGCCCACCAGGATGGGCAGCCTGCCACGGGCGCAGATGGCCCGCACCTCCCGGTTCGCCGCTTCCACAAAATCCGCCACACTGAAGGTCTCTTCCGGCGGCAGAAAATCCATCAGGTGATGGGGCACGCCCTGCATCTCTTCTTTGGTCGCCTTGGCGGTGCCCACGTCCAGCCCTTTGTAGATCTGCATGGAATCGGCGCAGACGACCTCCCCTTCAAGGCGTTTTGCCAGCTGGACCGAAAAAGCGGTCTTTCCGCTGGCGGTGGGGCCGCCCACGGCCACCACAGGCATCTTATCCCAATCGGCCAAACTGCTTTTCCAGCTCCTTTTTGGTAAGTTTCAGCACCACTGGCCGGCCGTGGGGGCAGAAAGGCGGCACCTTTCCGTTCAGAATGTCCTGGGCCAGGGTCATCAGCTCCCGCCGGTCGGACTTATCCCCCGCCTTGATGGCGGCCTTGCAGGCGATGGAGTGCATCACCCACTGGGTCTTTTCGCTCACCGTCTCCCGGCTGCCCTGGGCAAGGCGGTCCGCCAGTTCACACAGAAGGCCTTCCACGTCGGCGACCGGCACATCCGCCGGCACTGCCCGCACCAGCATGGTGTTGCCGCCGAAGTCGTCCACCTGCACGCCCGCATCGTTCAAAAGGGCGGCGTTTTCCAAAAGCGCCGCCTTTTCCGGGGCGGAAAGATTCACCGTGACCGGGGCCAGCAGAAGCTGGCTGCTGGCCGCGCCGTAACCGGCGGCCAGCTGCTCGTACAGGATGCGCTCGTGGGCGGCGTGCTTGTCAATGAGGCAGAGCGAATCCCCCCGCTGGGCGATGATGTAGGTCCTGAACGCTTCGCCAATGTATTCCAGAGGCTCCTCCTGCGGGGAGGGAGCAGCCTGCAGCCCGGCAGGATCCGCCTGCAGCTGCTCTTGGGCAGGTTCAGAGCAGACCGGCGCAGGCCCCACGGGCCGCGGCGCGGGCTGCAAAGAGGACGCAGTACTCAAAGGCAGAGGCTCCGAGCGCAGAGAGCCCAGCTGCACCGGGGAAGCGGTAAACGCCGGATGCACAGTGGGTGCAGGGCGCTGCGAAGCGGGTCCGCCGCCCCGTCCGTCAAGGCCGGACACTGTGGCTGCCGGCCTTGTAGCAGTGGTGACCGGCGGCGCAGTGTGTGTAAGCGTCGGCTGCTTTACAGGCGTGGAAAGGTCCAGCTGTTCCACCTTCTGTGCCGGCTCTTCCAATTCTGGCTGTTTTGCAAAAGTGAAGTGCTGTTCCCCGCTGCCCGGCTGGGCCAGCGCCGACTTCACCGCGCGGTAGACCGCGTCGAACACGTCGCTTTCGCGGGAGAAGCGCACCTCGGTTTTTGCGGGATGCACATTCACGTCCACCAGCCGGGCAGGCATTTCCAGCGCCAGCACACAGCCGGGGAACTTGCCCTGCATCAGGGTGCCCCGATAGGCGTTTTCCAGCGCGGCCATCATGGTGCGGTTCTTGACGAAGCGCCCGTTGATGAAAAAGAACTGCATGCCGCGGCTGGCCCGGCAGGCGCGGGGCGGCGTGACAAGGCCGGACACCCGGTAGCCGCCGCTCTCGTCCTGCACCGGCAGAAGGTCCTTTGCAAAGTCCCGGCCAAGCACAGCGTAGGCCGCGCTCTTGAGGCTTCCGTCCCCCGGCGTTTTGTAAAGCTGTTTCCCTTCACGTGAAAAAGAAACAGAAACTTCCGGGTGGGAAAGGGCGGCGCGGATGACCGTCTCGCCCACGAACGCGCCTTCGCTGGCGTCCTTTTTCAAAAACTTCATCCGGGCGGGCGTGTTGTAGAACAGATCCCGCACGGTGATGGTGGTGCCCACCGGGCGCGCGCCTGGCTCCATGCCCAGTTCCTCGCCGCCTTCGATGCGGTAGCAGCAGGCGAATTCATCCGGTTCGGTGCGGGTGAGCACCTCCACGCGCGCCACGCTGGCAATGGAGGCCAGGGCCTCGCCCCGGAAGCCCAGGGTGTGGATGCTTTCCAGGTCCTGCTCGCAGGAAATTTTGCTGGTGGCGTGGCGGATGAAGGCGGTGGAGATGTACTCCGCCTCGATGCCGCTGCCGTTGTCTGTGACCTGGATGAGGGAAACGCCCCCCTTTTCAATGGCCACGCTCACCTGGGTGGCGCCTGCGTCGATGGCGTTTTCCAGCAGCTCTTTCACCACCGAGGCGGGGCGCTCCACCACCTCGCCGGCGGCGATGAGCTCCGCGGTGTGCTTGTCCAGCACATGGATCACAGCCATGGGTCTGCCTCCCCTTTCCTAAGTAAAATCAGTTGCCGAGCGTCTTTTTCAGTTCATAGAGGAAATTCAGCGCCTCGATGGGGGTCAGCGTCTCCACGTCCAGCGCGTTCAGCTTGTCCATCATTTCGCTGGGCGCCGCGGGGCTGTTCATCGCCTCCAGCGCCTCAAAGTCCAGCTGAGTGACCCGGCGGTCCGCCTGGCTGGCGGCGTCCAGCGTCTTGAGCACCTGCTTGGCCCGCTCGGTGACCTCGTCGGGCAGGCCGGCCAGCTTTGCCACCTGGATGCCGTAGCTGTCGTCGGCGGGGCCGCGGACGATGCGCCGCAGGAAGGTGATGTCATCGCCCCGCTTTTTCACGGCGATGTTGTAGTTCTTGACGCCGGGCAGCTGTTCTTCCAGCTCGGTGAGCTCGTGGTAATGGGTGGCGAACAGGGTCTTGCAGCCGATCTTTCCGGCGATGTGCTCCACCACCGCCCGCGCAATGCTCATGCCGTCGAAGGTGGAGGTGCCCCGGCCGATCTCGTCCAAAATCACCAGGCTCTTGCGGGTGGCATATTCCAAAATCTGGGCCACCTCGGTCATCTCCACCATGAAGGTGGACTGGCCCGCGGCCAGGTCGTCGGAAGCGCCCACGCGGGTGAAGATGGCGTCCACCACGCCCACGCGGCATTCCTTCGCGGGCACGAAGCTGCCGATCTGGGCCATCAGCGCGATCAGAGCGTTCTGGCGCATGTAGGTGGATTTGCCCGCCATGTTGGGGCCGGTGATGATGAGCAGATTGTTTTCGCCGCAGTCCAGCGTGGTGTCGTTGGGCACAAAGAGGCTGCCTTTGAGCATCCGCTCGATGACCGGGTGACGTCCCTCCCGGATGAGCAGTTCGCTGCCCTCGTCCACCGTGGGGCGGACGTAGTTGTTGTCCGCCGCCACCTGCGCCAGCGCGGCGAAAACGTCCAGCCGCGCCACCGCCCCGGCGGTGGCCTGGATGCGGGAAAGCTGAGCGGAGAGATCAAACAGCAGCTCCTCGAACAGCTTGCGCTCCAGCGCCAGCAGCCGCTCGCTGGCGCCCAGAATTTTGTTTTCGAGGTTTTTCAGGTCCTCGGTGATGTAGCGCTCGGCGTTTGCCAGCGTCTGCTTGCGCACGAAGTTCGCGGGCACCTGGCCGGTGAAGGACTTGCTGACCTCGATGTAGTAACCGAACACCCGGTTGAAGCCCACCTTTAAGGTGCGGATGCCGGTCTCTTCCTTGAGCTTTGCCTCCATCTGGGACAAAAAGCCCCTGCCGCCGTGGACGATGTCCCGCAGTTCGTCCACCTCCGGCGAGAAGCCCTTGCGGATGACGCCGCCGTCCTTCAAGGTGGAGGGGGCCTCCTCATCAATGGCCGCCACGATGCGGTCATGGATGTCGGTGAGCGGGTCGATCTGCACCGCCACCGCCTTGAGCTGCGGGCAGCCAAGCCCCTCGGCCAGCTGACGAAGCCCGGGCAGCTGGCCGCAGGTGGCAGCCAGCGCGTAGACCTCTTTGGGGGTGGCGCTGCCGTAGACCGTGCGGGTCATCAGCCGCTCCATGTCAAAGATATGGCTCAGGGTCTCGATGACCTCGGCCCGCTGCACGCTGTCGCCGAACAAAGCCTGCACGCAGTCCAGCCGGTCATTGATGGCCGGTGCGCTGACCAGCGGCTGCTCCAGCCAGCTGCGCAGCAGGCGCTTGCCCATGGCGGTCTGGGTCTTGTCCAGCACCCAGAGCAGGGTGCCCCGCTTTTCCCTCCCGCGCATGGTCTGGGTCAGTTCCAGGTTGGCCCGGGTCACCGGGGAAAGCTGCATATACTGCGCTTCGGCGTAGCTGACGACGGTCTTGAGCCGCTCCACACCGTGCTTCTGGGTGCGGCCCAGATAGGCCAGCAGGCCCGCCACTGCAAGCCCGGCAGGGCCGTCCTGCGCAAGGCCGCCGGAAGGCCAGCCCTCATCGCCGAACTGGGCCTGAAGCGTATCCTGGGCGCCGGCATAAGCCTCGTTTTCCATCAGTTCCACCGCGCAGGCCATGTGCTGTTTGATGTAGGCGGTGACTTCCTTCAAGGAGAGGGTCGCCTCGTTGAAAAGCACCTCGCTGGGGGTATAGCGGCAGAGTTCGGTGATGATCTGGCCGCTCACCGATGCGCCGCCCAGCTGGGTGGCATAGGTCTGGCCGGTGGAAACGTCGGCAAAACAGATGCCGGCCTTGTCCCCTTCCAAGTATATGCTGCAGATGTAGTTGTTTTTGTCGTCCTGGAGCATGCTGCTCTCGATGACCGTACCGGGGGTGATGACGCGGATGACGTCCCGTTTCACCAGCCCTTTGGCCAGGGCCGGGTCCTCCATCTGCTCGCAGATGGCCACCTTGTAGCCCTTGGCAATGAGCCGGGCCACATAGCTTTCATAGCTGTGGAAGGGCACGCCGCACATGGGCGCGCGCTCCGGCTGGCCGCAGTCCCGCCCGGTGAGGGTGAGCTCCAGCTCTTTGGACGCAAGGATCGCATCGTCATAGAACATCTCGTAAAAGTCGCCCAGCCGGAAGAACAGGATCTCATCCTTGTGCTGCTGCTTGATCGCAAAATACTGGGCCATCATGGGGGAAAGTTCCGCCATTGTTGCGCTTCACCTGCCTGTTTTCTTTGAAAGGGACTTTTATGAAAGGGCGGCGCGGCGGCACAAGCCGCCGCGCCGTTCGGAATGTTATATCGCTCAGCCGCAGCCGCCGCAAGAGGCGCAGCTGCCGCTGCAGCCGGCGGAAGGCGCTTCCACCAGCATCGGGTCGCCGCCGTTCATGGCGGTGTTGATGATGGCGTCGATGTGGCTGATGAGGGCCTCGGCATCCGCCTTGGCAGCGTTGTAGGCCACCATGCCCTCGCTGGCCATGATCTTGCCGTAGAGGTCGTTGACCTTGGCGTTCAGGGCTGCCACGCGCTCGTCGTTGCGCTCGTCCTTGGAAATTTCGTTGTTCAGGTCCATCCGGGCCAGGTTGAACTCGCCGATCATGTCCTGCAGGGCCTCGTCTTCATCGTTGGCCTTGCGGGCCGCGGCCAGGGCCAGATAGCGCTCGTCGGTCTGAAGAGCGGCGGCGGCTTTCTTGAAAAGGTCGATCACGTCCATGGTAGTTCTCCTTTTTTTACTGTAAAGTATTTTTATTTCACACAAGTTCGCCTTTGAGGATCGTGCCTTTGCTGGAAGTGAAATGCACCCGGGCATACTGCCCGATGAGCGCTTCATCGCCCGCAAATTCCACCACGAGGTTGTTGGTCAGCCGCCCGGCCAGAGTGCCCGGGGTGCGGCTGTGGCCTTCCACCAACACCCGCTGGGTGCCGCCCACCAGCGCCGCGGTCTCGGCGTGGGCGATCTTCTCCTGCACCGCCAGAAGGCGGGCCATGCGCTCGGTCTTTTCCTTGTGGGTCGCCGGGTCGGGCATGAGAGCGGCTTTGGTGCCGGTGCGCTTGGAGTAGATGAAGGTGAACAGCTGCATGTACTGCACCTTCCGGATGAGTTCCAGCGTGGCCGCAAAGTCCTCCTCGGTCTCGCCGGGGAAACCCACGATGATGTCGCTGGAGAAGGTCACGTCGGGAATTTTCGCCTTGGCGTAGTCGATGAGCTCCAGATACTGCTGCACCGTGTAGTGCCGGTTCATCTCTTTCAGGATGCGGTCGCTGCCGCTCTGCACCGGCAGGCGCACGTGGTTGCATATTCGCTCCTCGGCGGCGATGACGTCGAGGAGCTTGCGGCTGGCGTCCTTGGGGTGGCTGGTCATGAAGCGCAGGTGATAGTCTCCCGGCACCCGGCAGAGCATTTCCAGCAGGTCGGCGAAATCCACGCGGGGTTCCAGGCCTTTGCCGTAGCTGTTCACGTTTTGGCCCAGCAGGGTGATCTCCTTGTAGCCGGCGTCCACCAGCTGGCAAAACTCCGCCAGAATGTCCTCGGGGCGGCGGCTGCGCTCTCTGCCGCGCACATAGGGCACAATGCAGTAGGTGCAGAAGTTGTCGCATCCATACATGATGGGCAGCCAGGCCCGGAAATCAGAATCGCGGCGGATGGGCACCTGTTCCACGATGTCCGCCCGCTCCACCGGCGTCTGCAAAAGGCGCTTTTTGCCGCCGGTGAGCTTTTGCACCAGCAGCTGAGGCAGAGTGTCGATGGCGTTCACCCCGAACACCAGGTCCACGAAGGGGTAGCTCTGGCGCAGCTTTTCCACCACGGTTGGCTGCTGGGCCATGCAGCCGCACAGGCCGATGATGAGCCGGGGCTTTTTCTCCTTGAGGCTTTTCAGCGCGCCCACGTTGCCGAATACCCGCTGCTCGGCGTGCTCCCGCACGGCGCAGGTGTTAAAGAGGATAAGGTCCGCCTGCTCCGGCGCGTCGCACAGGCCGAAGCCCACATCCGCCAGCACGCCTTTTATCTTCTCGCCGTCGTTGACGTTCTGCTGGCAGCCGAAGGAGTGGATATAGGCAAGAGGCGGGGTGTCGTAGAACGAGGCAATGATCTGCGCGGCCTGTTCGTTGTGTTCAAAATGCAGGATCTCCAATGGGTCGTTTTCCTCCGCTTGGGTGTTGTGTTTACGGACCGGCGCCCCTGCTTGTGGCAAATGCGCCGATATACTGCTTCAGTATACTATATTTTGCGGTTTTGCACAAGAGCGAAGTGTTCCGTTCCCCTCACTCCCGGTCCCGCTCCAGGATGGGCTTGAGGTAGCGCCCGGTGTAGGAGGCGGGGTTTTCCGCCACTTCCTCCGGGGTGCCGGTGGCCACGATGGCGCCGCCCTCGCTGCCGCCCTCGGGGCCCAGGTCGATGATATAGTCCGCGCGCTTGATGATGTCCAGGTTATGCTCGATGATGACCACCGTGTTGCCGCCCTCCACCAGCCGGTCCAGCACGCCGATGAGCTTGTGGACGTCCGCCACATGCAGGCCGGTGCTGGGCTCGTCCAGCACGTAGACGGTGCGCCCGGTCTCCCGGCGGGCCAGTTCCAGCGCCAGCTTGACGCGCTGTGCCTCGCCGCCCGACAGGGTGGTGGCGCTCTGGCCCAGGGTGATATATCCAAGGCCCACGTCCATCAGGGTTTGCAGCTTGCGGGCGATCTTGGGCACGTTGGCGAAGAAGACGCATGCCTCCTCCACCGTCATGTTCAGCACGTCCGCGATGCTCTTGCCCTTATATTTGACTTCCAGCGTCTCCCGGTTGTAGCGCGCGCCCTTGCACACCTCGCAGGGCACGAAGATATCCGGCAGAAAGTGCATCTCGATCTGCACAATGCCGTCGCCCTCGCAGGCTTCGCACCGGCCGCCCTTCACGTTGAAGCTGAACCGGCCGGGGCCGTAGCCCCGCATCTTGGCGTCCTGGGTCTGGGCGAAGACGTTGCGGATGTCGGTGAACACCCCGGTGTAGGTGGCGGGGTTGGAGCGGGGGGTGCGCCCGATGGGAGCCTGGTCGATGCCGATGACCTTGTCCACGTATTCCAGCCCTTCGATGGCCTTGAACTTGCCGGGGCGGCGCTTGGCGCCGTTCAGTTCCATGGCCAGTGCCTTGTAGAACACTTCGTTGATGAGGCTGGACTTGCCCGAGCCGGACACGCCGGTGACGCAGACCATCCGCCCCAGGGGGATGTCCACGTTGATGTTGCGCAGATTGTTTTCCGCCGCGCCCACGATGCGCAGCCTGTTGCCGGTGCCTTTGCGCCGGGTGGCGGGCACCACGATCTTCTTGCGCCCGGAAAGATAGTCGCCGGTGATGCTGCGGGGCGCGGCGCAGATGTCCTCCACCGTGCCGGCGGCCACGATCTCGCCGCCGTGGACGCCCGCGCCGGGGCCCACGTCCACGATGTAGTCCGCCTGGCGCATGGTGTCCTCGTCGTGCTCCACCACGATGAGGGTGTTGCCAAGGTCTCGCAGGCGTTTGAGGGTAGCGATGAGCTTATCGTTGTCCCGCTGGTGCAGGCCGATGCTGGGCTCATCCAGCACATAAAGCACGCCGGTGAGGGCGCTGCCGATCTGGGTGGCAAGGCGGATGCGCTGGCTCTCGCCGCCGGACAGGCCCGACGCCCCCCGGGAGAGGGTCAGATAGTCCAGGCCCACGCTCTGCAGAAAGCCCAGGCGCTCCCGCACTTCCTTCAAAATGCCGTCGCCAATGAGGTGCTCCTGGTGCGTGAGCTCCATCCCGTCCAGGAATTGCAGCTCCTGCCGCACGCTCATCTCGCAGAAATCGCTGATGTTCTTGCCCCCCACCGTCACTGCCAGGCTGGCTGGTTTGAGGCGCTTGCCGTGGCACTCGGGGCATTCCACTCCGTTCATCACGGTGGCGATCTCCTCTTTCATCCACTCGCTGCCGGTCTCCCGGAAGCGGCGTTCCAGATTGTTTACGATGCCCTCGAAGTCGTTGAGATAGCGCCCGGAACCGAACTCGTTTTCCCGGCGCATCTCGATGCGCTCGCCGCCGGTGCCGTAGAGCAGGGCGTTCAGCGCCTTGGCGCTCAGCTCCTTAATGGGGGTGTCCAGTGTAAAGCCGTAGTGCTTTGCAAGCCCCTCGTAGTACATCTCGCTCACCGAACCCTCGGCGTAGTACCAGCCGCTGGCCTTGATGGCGCCCTCGCGGATGGAAAGCTCCTTGTTGGGGATGATGAGCTCCGGATCCACCCGCATGAAGGTGCCAAGGCCGGTGCATCGCTCGCAGGCGCCGAAGGGGTTGTTGAAGCTGAACATCCGGGGCTCCAGCTCGTTCACCGACACGCCGTGCTCCGGGCAGGCGTAGCTCTGGCTGAACTGCATCGCCTCCCCGCCCGTCACATCCACTGTGACCAGCCCGCCGGTGAGGGCAAGGGCGGTCTCCAGGCTGTCGGCCAGGCGGCTGTGGACGTTCTCGTTGAGCACCAGACGGTCCACCACGATCTCCACCGTGTGCTTCTTGTTCTTTTCCAGGGAAATCTCTTCATCCAGGTCGTACATGTTCCCGTCGATGCGCACCCGGGCGTAGCCGCCCCGGCGGGCGGCGTCCAGCTCCTTCTGCTGGGTGCCCTTGCGCCCGCGCACCACCGGCGCCAGCACCTGGAAGCGGGTGCCCGCGGGCAGTTCCAGCACGGCATCCACCATCTGGTCCACCGTCTGCTGGCTGATGACCCGCCCGCACACCGGGCAGTGAGGGATGCCGATGCGGGCATAGAGAAGGCGCAGATAGTCGTAGATTTCCGTCACCGTGCCCACGGTGGACCGGGGGTTGCGGTTGGTGGTCTTCTGGTCGATGGAGATGGCGGGCGAAAGGCCCTGGATGTCGTCCACATCCGGCTTTTCCATCTGGCCCAGGAACATGCGGGCATAGCTGGAAAGGCTTTCCATATAGCGGCGCTGGCCGTCGGCGTAGATGGTGTCGAAGGCGAGGCTGGACTTGCCCGACCCGGACAGGCCGGTCATGACGATCAGCTTGTCCCGCGGGATGGTCAGGTCAACGTTTTTCAGGTTGTGCTCCCGCGCGCCCTTGATAACGATCTTGTCGTTGCTCACAGATATGTTCTCCCTTAAGTCAGTTTGCTCAGCGGCGGCCGCGGCGCTTTTTGGGCGCATCGGGCTCCTCCGTGGGGTTCTCGCCCCGGCGCAGCCGGTCGATGCGGTCCCGCAAAAAGGCGGCGTGCTCGAACTCCAAAAGGCGCGCGGCCTCCTTCATCTCCCGGGTCAGCCGGGTGATGAGCTGCTCCCTCTCGGCCTTGCTCATGCGGCGGCCGGAAAGTTTTTCGTTTTCCTTGTGGTCGCTGATCTCGATGCCCTCGCGGATGCTTTTGACGATGGTCCTGGGCACGATGCCGTGGGCCTCGTTGTAGGCCATCTGGATGGAGCGGCGGCGTTCGGTCTCGGTGATGGCCCGCTCCATGCTGGGGGTGACCTCGTCGGCATACATGATGACCACGCCGTCGGCGTTGCGGGCCGCGCGGCCGATGGTCTGCACAAGGCTCGTCTCACTGCGCAGAAAGCCTTCCTTGTCGGCGTCCAGAATGGCCACCAGCGACACTTCCGGCAGGTCCAGGCCCTCCCGCAGCAGGTTGATGCCCACGATCACGTCGATGGAGCCGGTGCGCAGGTCTTTGATGAGTTCCATGCGCTCGAAGGTGTCCACCTCGTGGTGCATGTATTTCACCTTTACACCGTGTTCCGAAACGAAATCGGTCAGGTCTTCGGCCATCTTCTTTGTGAGGGTGGTCACCAGCACGCGCTCGTTTCGGGCGGTGCGCAGGTTGATCTCGCCCAGAAGGTCCTCGATCTGGCCTTCCACAGGCTTCACGACGATCTGCGGGTCCAGCAGGCCGGTGGGCCGGATGACCTGCTCGGCAATCTGGGTGCTGTGCTCCCGCTCGTACTCGCCGGGGGTGGCGCTGACAAAAACGATCTGATTGAGCTTTTCTTCCACCTCCTCGAATTTGAGGGGGCGGTTGTCAAAGGCGGAAGGCAGGCGGAAACCATAGTCCACCAGGGTGCGCTTGCGGGCGTAGTCGCCACCGTACATCGCCCGCAGCTGGGGCAGCATGACGTGGCTCTCGTCCACGAAAAGCAGAAAGTCCCTGGGGAAATAGTCCAGCAGCGTGGTGGGGGTGGAACCGGGGGCCCGGCCGCTGAGGACGGCGGAATAGTTCTCGATGCCCTTGCACATGCCCACTTCCCCGAGCATTTCCATGTCGTAGCGGGTGCGCTGGGCGATGCGCTGGGCCTCCAGCAGCTTGCCCTGTTCGGTGAACTTGCGCACCTGAACGTCCATCTCCTCCTGGATGCGGGCAAGGCCGGCGCGCATTTTTTCCGGCGAGACGATGTAGTGGCTGGCCGGGAAAATCGCCACGTGCTTGATGACGTTTTTGCGCTCGCCGGTGAGGGGGTTCATCTCGCTGATGCGGTCCACCTCGTCGCCGAAGAACTCCACCCGGATGGCGGTGTCGCTGGCGTAGGCAAGGTTTATCTCCACCGTGTCGCCCCGCACCCGGAACTTGTTGCGCACAAAGTTGACGTCATTGCGTTCGTACTGCAGCTTCACCAGCCGGCGGCACAGCTCGTCCCGGTCCATCTGCATGCCGGGCCGCAGGCTGACGACCATGCTTCGGTAGTCGATGGGGTCGCCCAGGCTGTAGATGCAGGAGACGCTGGCCACGATGATGACGTCCCGCCGTTCGGACAACGCCGCCGTGGCGGAGTGGCGCAGGCGGTCGATCTCGTCGTTGATGGCGCTGTCCTTCTCGATGTAGGTGTCGGTGGAGGGGATGTAGGCCTCCGGCTGGTAATAGTCGTAGTAGGAGACGAAATATTCCACCGCGTTCTCGGGGAAAAATTCCCGAAACTCGGTGCACAGCTGGGCGGCCAGCGTCTTGTTGTGGGCCAGCACCAGCGTGGGCCGGTTCACCTTGGCGATGACGTTGGCCATGGTGAAGGTCTTGCCGCTGCCCGTCACGCCCAGCAGGGTCTGGGCTTTATCGCCCCGCAGGATGCCCTCGGCCAGTTTGTCGATGGCCTGGGGCTGGTCGCCGGTGGGCTGATAGCTGGAAACAAGTTTAAACTGATCCATGGTTCTCCTTTTTGTCTTGCCCGAGGGCTTTTTCCTTGCTGCCCGCCACGCCCTGCAACAGCGAGGGCTCCACGGCGGGCATCCTGCCCGATTGCTGCAGAGAGATGTAGTCCCCTTCTTTGTCCACGATGATGTGGTCCAGAAAACGGATGCCCAGGCTTGCCAGGGCGTTGGCCAAATCGCGGGTGAACTGGATGTCGGAAGGGCTGGGCAGCGCCGCCCCTGCCGGGTGGTTGTGGGCCAGCACGGCCTGGGTGGCGCGGCACTGCACCGCCAGCCGGGCGATCTGGGTGCGGGCCATGGCCGCCTCGTTCACGGTGCCCTCGGTGACCTTTTGCAGCTTGATGGGGCAGTTGCGGTCGTCCAGAAACAGAACGTAGACCTGCTCGGTCACTGCGCCGTAAAACTGCGGGATGAGGTAGGCTGCCACCTCTTCCAGGTCCTGAAAGGCCCGTGGCGCGCGGGCGCGGCTCTGGCTGTAGTAGCGGTTGGCGGCGTGCATGGTGGTGAGCAGCCGGGCCACGGCCGGCCCCGCGCCCTCCACCGTGAGGATGTCGGCCTCGCTGGCCTCCAGCACCTGGCACAAACTGCCGAAGCGTTCAATGAGGCGGTGGGCCAGAGGGTTCGTGTCCTTGCGGGGAATGGCAAGATACAGGATGTACTCCAGCACCTCGTGCTCGGCAAAGCCGGAAAAACCGCCCTGCTGGGCAAACCGTTTGTGCATCCGCTGGCGGTGGTTGGCATGGAGTTCCTTTTCCTCGGGCATCCTGCGCCCTCCTTTCCTGCTGTTTTGTGCTTTACGCCGTATCTGATTTATTATATACTATTTGCAGGCAATTTTAAAGAGAGGGGCCAAGGGATTTGAAACAATTTACCGCCGGCGCGAATGAGGACGGCGTGCGGCTTTCCCGCTTTGTGGAGAGCGTTACCGCCGGCCTGCCCGCCAGCCTGCTTTACAAGAGTTTCCGCAACAGGCGCATCAAGGTGAACGGCAAGCGCCAGACGCCGGACTACCGCCTTCGCCAGGGGGATGTGGTGGAGCTTTACATCAACGACGAGTTCTTTGCCGCCGCGCCTCAAAAGGCCGTTCCCACCCGGAAGCTTCCGTCTTTGAAGGTCGTGTATGAGGACGAGGCCCTCGCCGTTCTCTACAAGCCCGCCCACCTGCTGTGCCACGGCGACCGCACCGGCGACGTCAGCCTTGTGGACGCCTTCATCGCTTATCTTGCCCAGAAAGGCGAGTTTGACCCGCAGGCCGAAGCGTCTTTCAAACCGGCCCTTTGCAACCGGCTGGACCGGGGCACCGAAGGATTGGTGGTGGGCGCCAAGACCTACGCCGCTTTGCGGGACATGAACGCCGTCATCCGGGACGACCTTGTGCGCAAGGAATACCTGGCCATCACCTTCGGCGCGCCCGCCGCGGGACGGCACGCGGCCTACCTGCGCCACGACGAAAAGCGCAACAAGGTGAAGGTGCAGGCAGAACCCGGCGAGGGCTTCAAGCAGATCGTCACCGATGTGGCGGTGGAGCGCACCGAAGGCCCCTTCGCCCTCTGCCGCATCGGCCTTGTGACGGGGCGCACCCACCAAATTCGGGCGCACCTGGCCTTTTTGGGCGCGCCGGTGCTGGGCGACGTCAAATACGGCAACCGCAAATGGAACGAAAAGACCGGCTTCAAGACCCAGGCTCTCTGCGCGGTGAGCCTCACCTTCGCCCGGCTGCCGCCGGAGAATACGCTCTGCGCCCTGAGCGGCAAAACCATCCGGCTGGAACACCCGGCCATTCTGGATAAATTTGCCTCGCTGGCAAGAAAGTGAACCGCCCTTCCCTTTTGCAAAAAAACGGCGGCCCGCCTCCCTTTTTGGGGAAGCGGGCCGCCGTTTTTTTGTTGCTCAGAAGAAGCTGACCTGGCTTGTGTCCGGCAAATCGCCGAGCGCGCCCACATTTTTCAGGTTCTCCATCACCGCGCTGGACACGCCGCAGGCCTGCTGCAATTCCTCCACCGAAAGGTATTCCTGGCCGTGGATGGTGGCCGCCTCCAGCGCCTGGGCCGCCGCCTCGCCCACGCCTTTCAGCGAGGCGAAGGGCAGGCGCACCTTGCCATCCTCCACCATGTAGCGCACGGCGCGGCTTTTGCCCAGCTCAATGGGCAAAAACTCATAGCCCCGGGCCAGCATCTCGTTCACCAGCTGCAGCGACACCTGGATGTCCTCGTCCTTGGCCTTCTTTTCTTCTTTCAGGCGCTGCTCCACCTCCCGCAGGTGCTGCTGGGCCACCCTGACGCCGCCCACGGCGGCCTCGTAGTCGATGTCGTCGCCGCGCACGGTGAAATAGGTGGCATAGAACGCCTGGGGATGATAGACCTTGAACCACATCAGCCGGATGGCCGCGATAAGGTAAGCCACCGCATGAGCCTTGGGGAACATGTACTTTATCTTGCGGCAGGAGTCCATATACCAGTCCGGCACGCCGCACTCTTTCATCTTCTCCTCCGCCCCCGGCGGAAAGCCCCCTTTTGCCACCTTGCCCTTTCGGGTGAGCTCCATGATGTTGAAGGCCAGCTTGGGTTCCAGCCCCTTGTGCAGCAGATAGGTCATGATGCTGTCGCGGCAGCCGATCACATCGGAAATGGTGCAGATCTTGTTTTTGATGAGGTCCTGGGCATTGCCGTTCCACACGTCGGTGCCGTGGGACAGGCCCGAGATCTGGATCAGGTCGCTGAAGTTTTTGGGCTGGGCTTCAATGAGCATCTGCCGCACGAAGGGGGTGCCCAGCTCCGGGATGCCGAAGGTGCCGGTCTGGCTGCCGATCTGCTCCGGGGAAACCCCCAGCGCCTCGGTGCTCACCAGCAGGCTGATGACCCGCTGGTCGTTCATGGGCACCTGGTCCATGGGGATGCCGGTCATATCCTCTAGATACTTGTACATGGTGGGCACATCATGGCCCAGCTCGTCCAGCTTGAGCAGCGTATCATGGAGGTATTTGAATTCGAAATGGGTGGTCAGCACGCCCTTGTCCTTGTCGTCGGCGGGGTGCTGGATGGGGCAGAAATCCTGGATCTCATGCGCGTCCGGCACCACCACCATGCCGCCCGGGTGCTGGCCGGTGGTGCGTTTCACCCCGGTGCAGCCCACGGTAAGGCGGTTTTCCTCGGCCCGGTTCACCGTGCGGCCCCGCTCTTCCAGATACTTTTTCACGTAGCCGTAGGCGGTCTTGTCCTGCAGGCCGGACACGGTGCCCGCCTTGAACACATATTCCTTGCCGAACAGCTCTTCGGTGTAGCGGTGGACCTGGCTCTGGTATTCGCCGGAAAAGTTCAGGTCGATATCCGGCTCCTTGTCGCCGTCGAAGCCCAGAAAGGTCTCAAAGGGGATGTCGTGGCCGTCCACGATGAGTTTCGAGCCGCAGCGGGGGCAGTTCTTGTCCGGCAAATCGAAGCCGTCCGCCACGCTGCCGTCGGTGATGAACTCGCTGTACTGGCACTTGGGGCACAGGTAGTGGGGCGGCAGGCTGTTCACTTCCGAGATGCCCGAGAAGTGGGCCACGGCAGACGAACCCACGGAACCGCGGCTGCCCACCTGGTAGCCGCCTGCGTTGGAGTAGGCCACCAGCTTGACCGCGATGACGTACAGCACGGCGAAGCCGTGGCCGCAGATGGAGTCCAGTTCCCGCTGCAAACGGGTCTGGACGATCTCCGGCAGCGGGTCGCCGTAATGCTTTTTGGCGGTGGACCAGGTGGCGTCGCGAAGCTGCTGCTCCGCGCCTTCGATGGAGGGCGGGAAGGTGCCCTTGGGAATGGCCCGGATACCGCCGTCGCACATATCGGCGATCTTGTTGGGATTTTTCACCACGATCTCGAAGGCTTTGTCTTTGGGCAGGTAATAAAACTGGTCCAGCATGTCCTGGGTGGTGCGGTAGTAAAGGGGGGCCTGGTTGTCGGCATCCTTGAAGCCGTTGCCCGCCTGCAGCACCGCCCGGTAGACCGAGTCCTCCGGGTCCTGGAAATGCACGTCGCCGGTGGCCACCACCGGCTTGTGCAGCGCCTCGCCCAGCTTGATAATGGTGCGGTTGAAGTCCTGTATCTTCTCGATGGAATCCACCAGGTGTTCCCGCAGCATGTACTCGTTGTTGCCCAGGGGCTGCACTTCCAGAAAGTCGTAGTATTCCGCGATGCGGCACAGTTCTTCAAAGCTGCGGCCCTCCATAACAGCCCTGTAAAGCTCGCCGGCCTCACAGGCAGAACCAATGATAAGGCCCTCCCTGTACTTGTCCAGCACGCTGCGGGGAACGCGGGGCTTTTTGAAGAAATACTTGGTGTGCGCCTCGCTGACGATCTTATAGAGATTTTTCAGGCCCAGCTGGTTGCGCACCAGGATGATGAGGTGATAGTACTTCTTTTTGATGACCGCCGTGTTGCCGCCGCCCAGGCCGGTGTTGATCTGCTCCACCGTCTTGACCCCTTTGAGGGCCAAATCCTCCAGCATCTTGCAGAAGATTTTTGCCAGCGCCATGGCGTCGTTCACCGCGCGGTGGTGGTTGAAGGGCTCAATTTCAAGGTGGTCGTTGATGGTGTCCAGCTTGTAGTTGCGCAGGCCGTGATAGAGGTTCTGGGCCAGAGGCAGGGTGTCGATGTAGGAATTCTCCAGCCGCAGGCCGGCCTTTTCCGCCGCCGCCCGCATGAAGCGCATATCAAAGTTATGGGCGTTGTGGGCAATAAGCACCCGGTCGCCCGCGAACTCCATGAACTGTTTGATGGCCTCGTCCGGGCCCGGCGCATCGGCCACCATGGCGTCGTTGATGCCGGTGAGCTCCACGACTTTGGGCGGGATGGGTTTGCCGGGGTTCACAAAGGTGCCGAAGGTCGCCGTTATCCCGCCGTTCTCCACCAGCACCGCGCCGATCTCGGTGAGGGCCTCGGTCTTGGCGTCGAGGCCGGTGGTCTCGGTGTCGTAGATCACAAAGCTGCCGGACAGCGGCCCGGCCGCTTCGCCATAGACCACCGGCACCATATCGTCCACAAAATAGGCCTCGCAGCCGTAGATGAGCTTGAAGTCCGGGTCGGTCTTACGGATGGCCTCGGCGGCCAGCATCGCTTCGGGAAAGCCCTGGCAGACGCCGTGGTCGGTGATGGCGATGGCCCGGTGGCCCATGCGGTGGGCGGTGCGGACGATCTCGCCCGGGTCGCAGAAGCCGTCCATGCTGGAGAGCTTGGTGTGCAGGTGCAGCTCCACCCGCTTTTGGGGGGCGTTGTCCTCCCGCTTTTTGCGCTCCACCTGCAGCACGTCATAGGGATACACCACATAGTCGTGCTCGTATTTGTCGTAGGCGCACTCGCCCTTGAGCACAAGGGTGGTCCCCTTTTTCACTTCTTCCCATTTGGAGTAGTCCTCGCCGTCCCGGCTGCGCAGTTTCAGGCTGATAGAGCCGGTGTAGTCGGTGATGGACACGATGTAGCTTTTCTGGAAGTTGCCCTTGACCTCCACGGCGAACACATCGCCCCAGATGGTGACCTTGCCGCTGTCGCTGCCCAGGTCTTTGAGCGGGGTCACCGCCCCCGGCTTGAAATTCTTGCCATGGAACACGCTCACCGGCTTGTCGGTGAGGTCGAGGCCCGGTATCTTGAAATCGGGCGGCTGCTTTTTTTCTTCAAACCGGGGCGCGGGGGCCTTTTTCATCACCCGTTTTTCCCACTCGTCGGCGCTCACGGAACTGTTCTGTTCCAGCGTGACGGTGGGCAGCACGCCGGTGCGCTGCTCCACCAGCTTGGCCAGCGTATCGCCAAAGCCGATGTCTTCCAGAATATTCTTCCCCACCGGCACCGTGATGACAAGCTGCGTGCCCTGCAAAGCAAAGGCTGCGTGGTCCAGAAAACCGTTTACCGGCAGCCCCTCCCCCCGAAGCTCGTCGATCATCGCCCGCAGGCTCTCTTCGGTGATGGTCTCAAAGGGAAAATAATTGCACACCATCAGTTCCAGCCCTTCAAACTGGGGCGCAAGCGACGCGCAGAGCCGCCCGCACAGCTCAAGCGGCAGAGGCGCCGCGCTGCGCAGGCTGATTTTCAGTTTTCGGCTGATGCGCAGCAGTTCCACCTGCTCCACGAGCACCCCCGCAAAGCAGCGGGCAAAAGCCTCGTCGGCATTGAACTGCGGCCACAGCTGGCTCACCAATGGCTTCAATGGTCTTTCTCCCTTTCCTTGTGGCAAAGCGCAGCCCGCGGGCAGGGCAAAGGCCCCGCCCGCAGGCAGATAAAGCAGCTCTTACAGCTTGTAAATTTCGTCCACCAGCTGGCCAACGATGTCGCCCCGCAGCATCCGTATCTTCTCCCCGCGGATGAACAGCAGGGCCTCGTCTTTGCCGCCGGCGATGCCGATGTCGGCCTCCCGGGCCTCGCCGGGGCCGTTGACCACGCAGCCCATCACCGCCACCTTGACGGGCTTTTTGTAGCCTTTGAGGCGCTGCTCCACCTCGTCGGCGATCTTGGCCACCGGGATGTTGGTGCGCCCGCAGGTGGGGCAGCTGATGATCTCCGGCCCACCCACGGCGTGGCCGGCGGCCCGAAGGATGTCAAACCCCGCCTGCACCTCTTTCTCCGGCTCGTCGGTCAAAGAGACTCGCAGGGTGTCGCCGATGCCCTCCATCAGAAGGCCGCCGATGCCCATGCCGGACTTAATGAGGCCCATGCGGTAGGTGCCCGCCTCGGTGACACCCACATGCAGCGGGTAGCCGCACCGCCCGCTCAAAAGGCGGTAGGCCTCCATCATCCGGGGCACGTTGCTGGATTTGATGGAGATGACGATGTTGTCAAAATCGTATTTTTCCAGCAGAGAGACGTGGTACATGGCGCTTTCCACCAGCGCCTCGGGCACCGGCGCGCCGTATTTGGCCAGCACCTCTTTTTCCAGGCTGCCGGCGTTCACACCGATGCGGATGGGGATGTTCTTTGCCTTGCAGGCGGCGGCCACCTCTTTCACATGGTCGTCGCCGCCGATGTTGCCGGGGTTCAGGCGAATTTTGTCCACCCCCGCGTCCACGCAGGCCAGAGCGATGCGGTGGTTGAAGTGGATGTCCGCCACGAGGGGGATGTCCACGGCATTTTTGATGGCTTCGATGAGGCGCACATCCTCCAGGGTGGGCACGCTCACCCGCACGATCTGGCAGCCCGCCTCGGCCACCCGCACCGCCTGGGCCACGTTGCCCGCCACGTCGGCGGCGGGCACGTTGAGCATGGTCTGCACCGCCACAGGGTTATGGCCGCCGATGGTGAGGTTGCCGATGGTCACTTCACGCTTGACCTTGCGCATGCTTTTTCCCTCTTTTCTTAAATTTAAAACAGCCGGGTGATGTCGTTGAAGGTGGCAAAGATCATCACGGCAAACAGGAAGAAGAGCCCCGCCATGTTCACCCAGATCTCGAACCGTTTGGGCAGCGGGCGGCGGAAGATGCCCTCGATGACAAGGAACACCAGCTTGCCGCCGTCCAGCGCAGGGAAAGGCAGCAGGTTGAAGATGCCCAGGTTCACCGTAAGCAGCGCCAGCAGGCTGAGCACCTCGGGAAGGCCCATGCCTGCCGCCTGATTGATGGCGCTGACGATGCCCACCGGGCCGGAGAGTTCGGTCACGCTGACCCGCTGGGTCACCAGATCCACCAGAGAGCGGAACACCAGCCGGGCGTAGAACAGGGTGTAGTCAAAGGCCTGCCCGATGACGTTCAGCGGCGTTTTTTCCAGCGCATAGACCTTGAAGCCCATGTTCATGGTGACGGTGCCGCCAGTTTGCACCTGGTCGAAATGGACGTCGTCGATCTGCACTGTTTCGCCGTTTCGCTTCACTGTGAAGTCGGCGGTGAATTCTTCGCTGCGCTGTAACTCGTATATGATATCGTTGGCCACAAAGCAGCGGCGGCCGTTGATGGCCAGGATCTCGTCGCCCACCTGCAGGCCGGAGGCCTCCACGGCGGAACCTTCCTCCACCAAGGCCACCGTGCGGCTTGCAAGCGTGTCGCTGCCGGAGAACAGGAGCAGCAGCACCACGAAGCCCAGCACCAGGTTCATCACCGCGCCGGCAGCCACCACGATGATGCGTTTCCAGACCTTGACCTTGGGAAAAGGCAGGCCGGTCTTTGCCTCCGGCGGCAGGTCCGGGTCGATGAACTGTTCCTCCTCCGAGAGTTCCTCATCCTCCCCTTCCATGCTCACATAGCCGCCCACCGGCAGCGCGCGGATGCTGTATCGCGTGCCGTTTTTCACCCGGCTGAACAGCGCAGGCCCCATGCCGATGGAAAACTCGTTGACCTGGATGCCCGCCTTTTTCGCGCAGACGAAGTGGCCCAGCTCGTGGATCATCACCACCAGGCCGAAGATGAGCACCGAGACGACGGTCGTGATCAGAATTGACATATGCCCTTGTTTGCTCGCTTTCTTTAATTTACTTACAGGCGCTCTTTCCTGTTAAGTCAAATGGCTTTGCACAAAAGAGCGGGCCATGCGGTCGCACTCGTACACATCGGCGAGGGTGTAGCCGCCGCCGAAGGAGTCGCTGTCCACCACTGCCTCCACCAGGCGGCCGATGTCCAGAAAGCCGATCTTGTCTTCCAGAAACAGGCGCACCGCCTCCTCGTTGGCGCCGTTGGCGGCGCAGGGGCCGAGGCCGCCCTTGGCGATGGCTTTTTTGCAGGCGGCGAGGCAGCGGAATGTTTCCTCATCCGCCACATCGAAGGTGACGGACTTGAGGGTGGTGAAATCCAGCTCCGGGGCGCAGCCGGGGGCCCGCTCGGGCCAGGTGAGGGCGTACTGGATGGGGATGCGCATATCCGGCACACCCAACTGCGCCAGGATGGAATTGTCACTGAACTGCACCATGGAGTGGATGATGCTCTGGCGCTGCACCACCACCTGCACCTTCTCCGGCGGCAGGCCGAACAGCCACACCGCCTCGATCAGCTCAAGGCCCTTGTTCATCAGGGTGGCGGAGTCGATGGTGATCTTTGCGCCCATGTTCCAGTTGGGATGCTTGAGGGCGTCCGCCTTGGTCTTGCCCGCCAGCTCCTCTTTTTTCATGCCGAAGAAGGGGCCGCCGGAGGCCGTGAGCAGTATTTTTGTGAGCGCTTTGGCGGAATGGGCGTCCTGCAGACACTGGAAAATGGCGGAATGCTCGCTGTCCACCGGCAGCAGTTTCGCATTGTGGCTTTCCGCCGCCTTTGTCACAAGATACCCGCCGGTGACAAGGCTTTCCTTGTTGGCCAGCGCCACGTCGCAGCCGCTTTCCAGCGCCGCGAGGGTGGCCCCAAGGCCGGCGATGCCCACCACCGCGTTGAGCACCACATCCGCCTCGCCCATGCCGGCCAGGGCCACGATGCCCTCGGCGCCTTTTAGCACCCTGGGCGCGTTTGCACGGCCCGCCAGCGCGCTTTCCAGCCGGCGGCAGGCCGCGGGGTCCGCCACCGCCACATAGCGGGGATGAAATTCTTCGATCTGCTCCAGCAGTTTTTCCACGCTGGAATTGGCGGCCAGGGCCCGGATCTCATACCCCTGGCTGCGGGCCACGTCCAGGCTCTGGACGCCGATGGAACCGGTGGAGCCCAGCAGCGTGATGCTTTTTGCCATAGCTCGTTCCTCCGTCAAATTTTACATCATGGTCCTGAACCAGACGGCCAGGGCCACCAGCGGGGTGATGAACAGCACGCTGTCGAACCGGTCCATGATGCCGCCATGGCCCGGGAAGATGGTGCCGTAGTCCTTGATGCCAAGCTGGCGCTTGATGGCCGAGGCAAACAGGTCGCCCAAAATGCCCAGCACCGAACAACCCATGCCCAGCAGGAACACGGCGACATAGCCGAACATGCCGCCTGCCAGATGGCCTGTGATGGCCCTGGCGGCAAAGGTGCACAGCACGCCCACCACGCCGGAGCCCAAAATGCCGCCGATGGCGCCCTCCACCGTCTTGTGGGGGCTCACCAGCGGGGCCAGCTTGTGCTTGCCGAGCAGCCGCCCGGTGAAATAGGCAAAGGTATCGCCGCCCCAGGCAAAAGCCAGCGCCATAAGGATGAGGTACACCGCTTCGTAGCCGTATTCCTCCACCGGCAGCCGGGCCTTGATGTAAACCAGCGAATAGAAGGCGGTCCAGATGACCGCGCCCACGGCGCACACGCCGCTGAGGCGGGTGACATTCAGGCTCTGGTTACACCATATGAGGCAGACGGCCAGATACAGTACAAAAAGAAAGCTGACGGGCGCGATCAGCAGTTTATCCGGCGCCGCCGCAGACAGGATCAGCAGCACCGTGTACACCGAAAAGCCCCCGAAGACCCATGGGCCGCGCTTGCCCAGATCGAACGCCTCATAGATCTCGTGCACGGCGATCAGGCAGATCAGGGCCACCACGATCTCGAAGACCGGTGTGTTGAACAGACACAGCACCACCGCCAGCAGGGCAAGCCCGAAGATAGAGGTGATGATCCGCGTTTTCATCGAAATTCTCCCCCTTTTTCCGCAGTCAGATGCCGCCGAAACGGCGGCTGCGGTGACAGAATTCCAGAATGGCAGCGTCCAGGTCCGCCCGGGTAAAGTCGGGCCAGAGGACGTCCATCTCCACCAGTTCCGAATAGGCCGCCTGCCAGAGCATAAAGTTGGACAGCCGCTTTTCCCCACTGGGGCGCAGGATGAAGTCCGGGTCTTTCTGGCCGCGGGTGTACATATGGCCGCTCATCATCTCTTCGGTGATGTCCTGCGGCTGCAGCTTGCCCTCCTTCACCAGTTCGGCCAGCTGCCGGGCCGCCCGCACGATCTCGGGCCGCCCGCCGTAGTTCACGGCAATGTTCAGCGTCATGCCGGTGTTGCCGGCGGTCTTGGTCTCGATCTCGTCCATCAGCTGCTGATGCCGGGGCTCCAGCACCGAGCGGTCGCCCAGAAACACCACACGGTTGTTCTCTTTCTGGTAATCGAAGGCTTTGACAAGGTACTCGCCGAACAGCTTCATGATGGCGCCCACCTCGTCCTGGGGGCGGCGCCAGTTCTCGGTGGAAAAGGCGTAAAAAGTCACCGACTCCACCCCCAGCTGGTTGCAGTAGCGGGTGATGTCCTGGAAGACTTCGGCGCCCTTTTTGTGGCCCGCGGTGCGGGGCAGGCCCTGCCGCTTGGCCCAGCGGCCGTTGCCGTCCATGATGATGCCGATGCTGAGGCCCTTGGCCAGTTCCTGAATGGGCTGCTCCATACAAATTGTTCCTTTCATAAATAAAGGGCCGCGCTTCGCAACCTGGCGCTGCGCGGCTCGGCCCTTTTGGTCACGCCGAGATCAAATCTCCATGATCTCCTTGTTTTTCTCTTCGCAGGCTTTGTCGACCAGTTTAACATACTTGTCGGTGATCTTCTGCATCTCCTCCTCGAGATTCTTCTGATCGTCCTCGGTGATCTCACTGTTCTTTTTCTGCGCCTTGAGTTTGTCCATCGCGTCACGGCGGACGTTGCGCACAGCGACCTTGGTCTCCTCGCCCAGCTTCTGCACGTCCTTGGTCAGCTGGCGGCGGCGCTCCTCGGTGGGCGCCGGGAACACAAGCCGGATGACGCGGCCGTCATCGGTGGGGTTGATGCCGATGTCGCTCACCAGCAGCGCATGCTCGATGGCGTGGATCAGCGAGGAATCCCAGGGAGTGATGGTGAGGATGCGGGCTTCGGCCACCGCCACAGCCGCCATCTGATTGATGGGCGTGGGGCTGCCGTAATAGTCCACAGTGACCCGGTCCAGGATGGCAGGGTTGGCGCGGCCGGCGCGGATGGCCACCAGTTCCTTGTCCAGATGGCGCAGGGCGCCGTCCATTTTGTCCTCGTAGGGTTTTGTAAATTCGCTCATATCCAAAGCTCCTTTTCTGTTTTCCAGCCGTCAGGCTCAAAGTTCGTTTTGCGGGGCAGTATCTGAAAGATCAAGCTCCCTGCACCAGGGTGCCGATGTCTTCCCCTTTCGCCGCGCGGGCGATGTTGGCAGGGTGCGCCAGGTCGAACACCAGGATGGGCAGGCCGTTCTCCCGGCAAAGGGTGGCGGCGGTGCCGTCCATCACGCCCAGCTGCTTTTCCAGCACCTCGCTGAATGTGAGGGTGGAATACTTTACAGCATCAGGGTGCTTCTTGGGGTCCTTGTCATACACGCCGTCCACCATGGTGGCCTTGAACATCACGTCGCAACCGGTCTCGATGGCGCGCAGGGCGCTGGAAGTGTCGGTGGAGAAGAAGGGACAGCCGGTGCCGCCGCCGAAGAGGACCACTTTCCCCTCTTCCAGGGCCTGCACGGCGGCATCGCGGGTGAACACCTGCGCGACCTGGGGCATCACGAAGGAGGTCTGGACCACCGCGGGAACACCCATCTGCCGCAGCATATCCGCCACAGCCAGGCAGTTCATCACCGTGGCCAGCATGCCGATCTTGTCGGCGCAGGTGCGCTCCATCCTGCCGCTGGAGCGGCCGCGCCAGAAGTTGCCGCCGCCCACAACGACGCCGATCTGCACGCCCAGCTCGTAGGCCTGCTTGATGCCGCTGCAGATAGAGCGCATGGTCTCATCGTCGAACCCCGTGCCTCTGGCGCCGGCGAGAGCCTCGCCGCTCACCTTCAGCAGGATGCGTTTGTATTTGGTTTCCACGTTCAAACACCGCCTGTATCCCTACAGCCCGAAGGCCGGAACTGTATTTATTATATTGCTTATATTTTACAATAAAACCCTTTTCTTGTAAACAATTAAAAAAGAAGGCCGCCTTTTGAAGGTCGGCCGCTGCTTCGAACGCATTGAAAGCGAAGCGGCTGAACGGCGTGCCGCGGCAGAAAAGCGGGCAAGAAGCCTTTGGCCTCTTGCCCGCTTTTCTGCACCGCGAAAGCTTTAAAACGCATTTTGTCCTTGCGGTGGTCATTGACAATATGAAATTACCCTGATGTATTATTTTCGCGTTTCAATCTCGCTTTTGCTTCTTCAACGCTTTCTCCTTCTTCCGTTAGATAGCGGTCAACAAATGCGTCTTCGATTTTAGTGTAACCGCCGACGAGCGTATCTTCAATTTTTTTGTAGATGCCAACCACCTTTCCTGCTATTTTCTCATTTGCTTCTATAAGTTTTGATTTTGCCATATTTCCTGTTCCTTTTTTCGTGGTTTTGCCATCATGGACAAGCCGAGCACCAGCACAAACACGCACACAGCGGCTCCTGTCATCGCGTTCATCAAACGGACCCGCCCGCTATCCATTGAGCCAAAGGAAACAAGCATGGAGCGCTGCAAGTTCAATATGGAAGCGGCTGCTTCCGCATAACCGATGCTTCGGATCGCTCTTAACAGCGGCGAGGGGTTTTTGCGCTGCTTCACGGCTTTCACGATCGCCATTGTGATTTTATAAAAAGTGTAGGTCGCGATCGTTATCATGATGATCTCGCCATGTTTTGCGGCGATGTTCTGCGACAGGCTGATATAATTGACCGCTGCAAGCACAGCGCCCAACAAAACTAACATCATGCCGGTAAATTTCACCACAAACAGTTCCGTATCATCAGAGGGCGATTTGTGATGGTCACGCCCGCACAGCACCGCAGAAAACCGCATTGCGGCCAAAATCCCATAGAAGGCACACATGGCGATAAACCAAAATGAAACGTTCAGAACGCCAAGTACGCAATGGTATATTGCATAGAGCAAATTGAGCGCAAAGGCAGCCGCAGCAGACAGAATGACACGGTAACGCTGGCTTGAAGCGATCTTTTTTCCCATTTTTGTTTTGGCGGTCCATGATGCGGCTTTCTGTTTCGGTTTCAATCCTTAATACCTTTTGTGAGAGGGATAAGGCAGAGTAAAACGACAATTCCCACAAGGCCGATCACAACGCCCGCGGCCAATTTGCCCCAGACCATGCTGAAGCACATGCCTACGCCCAGCGCCAAAGCGCTAACCACACCGACAATGACAGTCAGGACAGTTTTCCCATTTATGTGGAGCGGCTGCTTGTGTTCCATTTTCTCCATGCAATCAGCGTAACAAGCCCAAGAAACAAGCCAGCGCAACCGAAAATAATGCCCGGCTTGAATGTGTTCCACTCCGGGATGGTCGCCATGCACATGCCAAGCGCGAATAAGACAACGCTGACCGTTCCCAATACCATGGCAAAAAAACTGCTTTTTTTCATTGATACACACCTCCAAAGTATTAAAACAACAGTTGTTGTTTTCTTGCAAATCAAGTATAATGGACTTGCATGCAAAAAACAATCATCAACTTTCCAACAACTGTTGAGATAAAGGAGATTTTATGAACACGCCAAATAACAAGCGAAAAAAAGAGTCTATGGATCGCATCGAGAAAGTTTTTATCGAGCTGCTTCAAACAAAGGAATTGAATGAGATCAGCGTGTCGGACATTTGCAAACGCGCCGGGCTGAACAGAACCACGTTCTACGCAAACTATACGGATATTCATGGGTTGGCCGACGCGATACGGGATAAGCTGGAAAACGAAGTATCCGATCTATATAAAGAGGAAGTCGCGCAGGGTTTTAACAGCAACGACTATTTGAGGCTGTTTCGGCATATCAAAGACAACCAGATCTTCTATAAAACCTATTTCAAGCTGGGATATGATAACAACTACAAGATCTTCCATTATGACACTACTCTTGCCCGCAGGCATTTTCAGAACAGATTTATTGAGTATCACATGGAATTTTTCAAAGCGGGCATTACCCAGATCATAAAGATCTGGGTAAAAGGCGGCTGCGAGGAAAGCCCCGAAGATATGTTTGAAATCATTAAAAGCGAATATAGCGGACGCATGGAATAAAAAGCGAAGCGTTGCAAGTCGAAAAACCTGCAACGCTTCGTTTTGCGTAATTTCCGCCTTATTGAAAACACAGTGGGGCGTGAAAGCAAAGAGTATTTTTGAAAAGCTCCGTCCGTTTCAAAGGGAAAGGCAGCTTTGGGCCGTGCGCAGACGGTCCGCCTGGCGCGCGCGCACCGCAAGGCTGCGGGAGGCGCTGCGCAGGGCCGCAAGCCCTGTGGAATGGAGGGGGGCGGCAGGAATGTCCAGACGCACGCTGGTGCCGGCGGGGCCGCTTTCCAGCGAAAAGCCCCAGCCCATGGCCAGCGAATACTCCCGCGCCAGATAGAGCCCCAGCCCCGCACCGTGGCGCGCGCCGTCCTGCGCCGCATCGGCAAGAAACGGCTCGAAAAGGTGCTTCATCAGTTCCGGGGGCAGGCCCGGGCCGGAGTCCTCCACCAAAAGGCGCATGCCCTCCCCTTCCGGCTGCAGGCTGACCCGCACCGGCTCCTGCGTATAGCGCAGGGCGTTCATCAAAAGATTCAGCAGCACCTTGTCCGCCCAAGCCTGGTCCGCCAGCACAAACTGCCCTTCGGCGCAGCCGCATTCCCAGCGTACCCGGTCGCCTCCCGGGCAGGATTCATTGACCAGGCTGACCATCTGCCCCCATTGCCAGGCCGGTTCCACCGGCTGGAGCCGGGGCGTGAGCCGGCCCTGGACCTGGCTGGTCAGATCGGCCAGGTTTTCGGCAATGTAGTTGAGATAACGCACGCAGACGTCCATATCCGCAAGGGCGGGCTCGATAAAGCGGGCACAGCTTTCCGGCAGGGTCCCGCGGGTCTGCAGTTCCACCGTCTCGCGGGCCAGCATGAGCCCCTGGGTCACCTGCTGGATCTCTCCGGCAAGGCCGCCGCAGAGAAGGTTCTTTCGCTTTTCTTCCTGCAAAAGGCGTTCTGATTCAAGTTTCGAGGGCATACGCATCATCCCGGCTTTCCGATCTTTCCCGCACGAACGCGCTCACCAGGGCGGCGACCATCTGCTTGGGACTGGGCGTTTTTTCGAACACGCCCCTTCGGGTCAGCACCTTGCCCATCCTGCGCAGGCCGCTCTCCACGCCCTGCGGGCTCACCCCATACATCTGCCCAAGCTCGATGTAAAGGGATTTCAGCGGCACAAACACGCCCGCGTTCATCTCCAGCTGCATGGCGCTGGCGATGTACCAGAAGCTGACGTGCTCCATCGGCAGACCCAGCCCGCGGAGGAAATCCACGATGGCGGGGTGCACCCCCGGTATATGCGCGGGCACCGGCGATGAATACAGGTGCCGGATGCTCTCCAGCAGCATTTGCGCGGTATATGGCTTTATCATATAATAATCCGCGCCGTTTGACAATATCTGCGGCCGAAGCTCCGGTGGCGGATAGGTCTCGGTGCAGGTCAGGATGAGCCGCGTCTCAGGGTGCGGCCCCTCCAGTTCTGTATACTGCTTCAGAAATGAAAACAGGTCCGTATCCGGCACAAAGCAGTCCGCAACGACCACCGCCGGGCCGGGTTCCCGCTGAAGATACCGCAGCAGCGCCGACGCACGCTGAAAACAAACAGGCGTTTGCCCCAGCTGCTCCAGGCCGGCCGCAAGCCTCCGCTGCAGCACCTGTGAAGGTTCCAGGATCAGTATCCTCTCCCATTTGCGCATCGGTCCGCCCAATGCAAGTCACACCTTTCCTCTTTGCCTCAGATCTGAACCAGCAGATCGTCCAGAACATCCCGCCAATGTTCCGCCGGCACCGCGTTCTCATAGAGATACTCCAGGATCCAGCGCGCCTTCTGCCTGCACAAGCCCGTTACCGTCCTGCTCTCCCGGGTGATCTCCCGCGCCGAGACCACCGCGACTTCATATGTCGCCGTGCATTCGGGCGAAAACACCAGGGAATACCGGACCCGGTGGGCGCTTTGCAAACGCCCCAGCTGTGAGAAGGACCTGTACCTTATGTATCGCTCCCCGATCCTCAATGCGTCCCCTGTCCTTTCTTCAATTTTATCAAATATAATGGTATCGAATCCGGCAGGGAAATGCAATGGGAAAAATCCGTCGTTTTCCGTCGCGCTTTCTCCGCTTGTTTTGGCTTTTCTGCGCACAAAAAAGGCCCCGCCCTGTGCAGGATGCACAGAACAGGGCCCTCGCTCAGAGGACAATGTTCAAAACGAGGATTTACGCTTCGGTCGTGCTGCTCTCGCCGCTCACCGTCGAATCGTCAGCGGAAGCAGAGTCTGCCCCGTCCGCCGTCTCGCCGTCAGAGGTGCTGGCAGAGGCGGCGCCGGCCGCGTCGCCGCTCTCGATCAGGATGATCTGGTGGGCGCCGTCCTCGTCGAGGGTAGAGACGATGAAGGCCCCGGTGGTCACATCATCGCGGGCAGCCGCGTTCAGCATGCCGGTCTCCACCTTCAGATACTCGGTGTCCTCGGCGGTGTCGATGCTCTCGGTGTTTTCAGTGGCTGTCAGTGTGGAAATGTCCAGCGTGGTGAAATCGGTGACGTCTTCGCCGCCGGTGTAAGCCGTGACGCTGATGTAGCTGGAGCCGACGTAGGTCACCTCGCCCATCACGGTCTTTTGCGCCTCTGTGCTCTGCGTACTGCCAGACGCAGCCTGAGAGGAAGGCGTGCCGGTGCTTTGTGTCTGCGAGGTGCTTTTGTCGCTGGAGCAGGCGGTCAAAACTGCGAGGCACCCCAGTGCCATCGCCAGGCATAATGCGATATACTTCTTCGTGTGTTTCAAGGTTTTCCCTCCGTTCGTTTTTGGTTTGTCATCGGAAGCTGGTTCCGATGCGCCTATCCTAATCCCCGGGGCTAAAGCGGCGCTAAAGCAATTGGTGGTGTTTTTGTGGAAAGTGTTTTGCCCCAAAATTCCCCCCGGACTTGTCTCAAGCGCAGTTCGCCTGATGAACTGCGCTTGAGTGTTCGTATATAAACCACTGTGCCGCTATTCCCAAAGCGGCGGGCCGTCGGCTCATCCGGGACGTCTGCCCCGGCATCGGCCCGCTGCATAGCCGCAGAGCGTTCGCCTGCGCCAGCGGGGAGCTTTAAATAAAAAAAGTCCCCCGTGCTGAGGAGTGATTTATGCTGTGAGTCCAGAATAACAGGCAGACCTTAAGCAAAGCTAAAGCAGCTTGTGAGAAGACGGTAAAGTTCCTGTGAAAGCCTGCCGCCCGCCGTGCTTGACGCGGGCGGGCAGGATGATACAATGGAAGTGCGGCCCGGCCGCTTTAGGCTGCCTTTAGCGGCGTGTGCTATGCTGTTCTGCGATCATTTCCAGGGAGGTGCGCTTATGCGTCTGCTGGTGGCGGAGGACGACCCCCGCCTTTTAAAGACCCTGACACATATCTTTGAAAGCAACAAATTCAGTGTGGACGGCGTATCCAACGGAGAGGACGCGCTGGCCCACGGCCAGACAGTGGAATACGACGGGATGGTGCTGGACATCATGATGCCCGGCATGGACGGCATCAGTGTGCTCAAGGCCCTGCGGGAGGCCGGCGTGACCACGCCCGCGCTGTTTCTCACCGCCCGCTCGGAGGTCTCCCAGCGTGTGGAAGGGCTGGACGCCGGGGCGGACGACTACCTGCCCAAGCCTTTTTCCACCGCGGAACTGCTGGCCAGGGTGCGGGCCATGCTGCGCCGGAAGGACAACTACCTGCCCGACCTGCTGACTCTGGGCCCGGTGACCCTGAACCGCTCCACCTATCAGCTGGCCTGCAGCGGCGGCGAACAGACCCTCAGCGGGAAGGAGTTCCAGCTTATGGAGATGATGATGCAGACGCCTGGCACCATCATCTCCACCGAGCGCTTCATCACCCATCTGTGGGGCTGGGACACCAACGTGGACACCAGCGTCATCTGGGTGCATATCTCAAACCTGCGCAAAAAGATCAACGCGCTGGGCGCGCCGCTGGAGATACGCTTTGTGCGGGGCGCGGGCTATCTGCTGGAGGTGCGGGCATGATCGTCAGCCTTCAGAGGAAGTTTATCCTCATCAGCGCCATTTCCATCTTCGTGGTGTTTTCGGGCATTTTCCTCGTGCTTGTCTTTTTCAGCAACCGTCAGCTGGACCGCACGATGGACACCCTGGCCGACGCCATCTCCTTCAACAACGGCGTCTTCCCGGAGTTCGACCCGGCCCAGCCGTCCCAGCCGTTCCCATACGACAACATCATCACCGAGGAGACCCGGTTCAGCACCCGCTTCTTCACCGTTTGGGTGGACGGCGACGGCCGCATCACCCGCATCAACATCGACTCGGTGTCCTCCATCAGCGAAGAACAGGTGGAGGACTTTGCCCGGACCGCCCTGTCCGAGGGGACCCGGCGCGGCTGGGTGTCAGACTACCGCTATCGCGTGGTGGAAACAGGCGGCGGCTCCACGCTGGTGTTCGTGAACGGCACCATGAACCGCAGCATGTCCGGCCGGCTGCTTCTAACCGCCTTTCTGGTGCTGCTGGGCAGCGCTTTCCTCATCCTGGCGCTCATCGTGATCATCTCCAAACGGGTGGTGCGCCCTGTGGCGGAAAGCTATGAAAAGCAAAAGCAGTTCATCACCGACGCAAACCATGAATTGAAGACCCCGCTGACCCTCATCCTCTCCAACCTGGACATCGTGGAGGCCGATGTGGGCAGGAACGAGTGGCTGGAGGACATCCGCAGCGAGAGCGAGCGCATGGGCCTGCTGATCAATCAGATGGTGACCTTGTGCCGCATGGATGAGAGCGATACCCCCCTGGCGCTGGCGGATGTGGACCTGAGCGGCGTGGTGGACGATACTGTCTCGGAATTCGAAGCTCTTGCCGCTGACCGGGAGAAAAAGCTCACCGCTTTTGTTGAGCCCGGCGTGCGCTGCCGCGGCGATGAGGCGCTTCTGCGTCGGCTGGCCGCCATCCTGCTGGACAACGCGGTGAAATACTGCGACGCCGGCGGCGAGATACGCGTCCGCCTGCGCTGCCGCCACCACCCCGTTCTCACGGTGGAGAACACCTATGCCGAGGTGGATCAACTGGAACTGGACCGGCTGTTCGACCGCTTCTACCGCGCCGACAAGGCGCGCACCTTCACAGGCAGCTTTGGCATTGGGCTTTCCATTGCCCAGTCCATCGCCAAAAAGCACAAGGGTTGTGTCACCGCATACAAAAAAGAGGGCGTCATCGGGTTCCGGGCGGAGCTGAAAGAATGCTGACCACGTTCTCCTGTCAATTGCATCATATCCGCCGGGGAGGCCGCTTTTCGCGGCCTCCCCGTTTGTTTTTTCGGAAATTCCTCACCGGTTTCTTTAGTGCCGCTTTAGGTTCGCGCTCTATACTTGTCACGGCAAACAGCGGCATGGGCCGCAAAAACGAGTCAAATACAACGGCGAGGAGGTCACTCCATGATAAAAGTTGAGCATCTCACAAAATACTATGGCGACTTTCTGGCGGTGGACGATCTCTCCTTCGAGATCGACGAGGGCCATGTGTATGGTTTCCTCGGGCCCAACGGCGCAGGCAAATCGACCACGATGAACATCATGATCGGCTGCCTGTCCGCCACCAGCGGGCGAGTATCCATCGGCGGCTTCGATATTTTCGAAGACCCCGACAACGCCAAGCGGCTGATCGGTTACCTGCCGGAGCAGCCGCCTCTTTATATGAACGAGACCCCTGTGGAATACCTGCGGTTCGTGGGTGAAGCGAAGGGGCTGCACGGCGAGGAGTTGAACAGCCAGATCGAAGGCGTCATCCGGCAGGTGCGCATCGAAGAGGTGAAAGGCCGGCGCATCTCGGCCCTTTCCAAAGGCTACAGGCAGCGCGTCGGCATCGCTCAGGCGCTGCTGGGCAGCCCCAAGGTCATCATCCTGGACGAACCCACCGTGGGCCTTGACCCGTTGCAGATCATCGAGATCCGCGACCTGATCCGCCAGCTAGGCCGGGACCATACGGTCATCCTCAGCTCCCACATCCTCTCGGAAGTGCAGGCCATCTGTGAAAAGATCCTCATCATTGCCCATGGGCGGCTGGTGGCCTTCGACGAGCCCGACCAGCTGGAGCGCAGCCTGCTGGGCACAAGCGAGATCTCCTTCACCACCGACGCGCCGCCCGAGCGGGTGCGCAGCATCCTGTCCGGCGTACCCCATGTCTTTGATGTCAAGGTATCCCAGCCGGAGAAGGGGCTGGTGCATGCCCGGATGCAGACCAACGCCAAAGACATTTACGACACCTCCCGCGAGGTCTTTTTTGCCTTTGCCAAGCGGGACATCGCACTGCTGGAACTGAACCTGAAGAAGGCCAGCCTGGAGGACATTTTCATTGAGCTGACCGAAGGCAGCGCATCCACCGTGCAGACCGAGGCCACTGTGCCCGCAGCAGAAAGCGAGGCGAACGAACAATGACAGCCGTTTTGAAACATGAACTGAGAAACTATTTCCACTCCTTCACCGCCTATGTGTTCGGCGCGTTTCTGCTGGCCATCGTGGGGTTTGGCTCCATGCTCTACAACCTGCAGGCGGCCGTGAGCAATTTTGAGTATGTGCTCAGCTTCGGCAGCATCGTGTTCGTGGTCATCGTTCCCATCCTGACCATGCGCGTGATCGCCGAGGAGCGCCGCCAGAAGACCGACCAGCTGCTCTACTCCCTGCCCATCAGCACCACCCAGGTGGTCCTGGGCAAATACCTGGCCCTGCTGGTGGTCTATCTTATCCCTCTGGGCATCATCAGCCTGTATCCGCTGATCTTCGCCCAGTTCGGCGACGTGTACCTGCCCACCAGCTACGGTTCCCTGCTGGCCATCTTCATCATGGGCGCGGCCCTCATCGCCATCGGCATCTTCATCTCCTCCCTCACCGAGAACCAGGGCCTGGCGGCGGGCGTTTGCATTGCCGTGATCCTGTTCAACTATTACAGCGTGAGCCTTTCGGAATACGTCTCCAGCACCGCCTTCGGCTCGGTGCTGGCGCTGGCGGCGATCATCCTTGCGCTGGGCGCCGTCGTGCGGCATCTGACGAAGAGCGAGCTGCTCGCTTCGGGCGTGTGCGTGGTGCTGTTCGCACTGGTCGTGCTGGTCTATTTCACCGACTACACAAAGTTTGAGGGCCTTTTGCCCAACATCATGAAACAGCTTTCCCTCTTCGATCGTTTCAGCACCTTTGTCAGCGGCGTGTTCGATCTGACGGCCATCATTTATTACCTGTCCGTTGCGGCTTTTTTCCTGTTTCTGACGGTGCAGTCCCTTGAAAAACGGAGGTACAACTGATGAAACACTGGGATCCATTTTCTTCTGACAAAAAAGGCGCCAGGAACGCCGGCAGCCGCCTCGCCTTTCAGGGCGGCGCTTATTCCCTGGCTGCGGCGGCCATTCTGCTGGCCATCCTGATCGCGGTGAACGTCCTGGTCAGCGCGCTTCCCGCCTCCATGACCCGCTACGACATCAGCGCCACCAAACTCTATTCCATCACCAGCAACACGAAGGTGGTGGTGAACGCCCTGGAGGAGGACGTGACCATTTATTGGATCGTCCAGTCCGGCGCGGAGGACGATGTGATCGAAACGCTGCTGAGCAAGTACGAGAGCCTTTCGGACCACATCACCGTAGTGAAAAAGAACCCGGACGTCTACCCCACCTTCGCCGAGCAGTACACTGACGAAACGGTGCAGAACAACAGCCTTGTGGTGGAATGCGGCGACCGCAGCCGCTACATCGCCTACGATGACATCTATGTGCAGGAAGCGGACATGTATTCCTACTCCTACAGCACTTCCTTCGACGGCGAGGGCGCCATCACCTCCGCCATCGACTACGTGGTCACCGACGAGCTGCCGCAGCTGTATCTGCTGGAAGGCCACGGCGAGCAGGAGCTGCCTGCCAGCTTCAGCGAGCAGGTCGAAAAGGAGAACATCGAGACCAACGCCCTGTCGCTGCTGACGGTGGACGAGATCCCCGAAGACGCCGACTGCGTGATGATCTATGAGCCCTCCTCCGACATCTCCGAAGAAGAGAAGGAGATGCTTGCCGACTACACCAAGAACGGCGGCAAGCTGCTGGTCATCGCCGGGCCCGTGCAGGATGGCGAACTGACCAACCTGAACAGCCTGCTGGCGGACTACGGCGTGGAGACCTGCGAAGGCATCGTGGTGGAAGGCAGCCGGGAATCCTACACCGTGCAGCCCCACATCCTGCTGCCCGACATGAACAGCAGCGACATCACCGACCCGCTCATCGAAGAACACTACTACCCCAACATGCCCATCTCCCAGGGCCTGATCGTTTCCGAGAGCGCCGGCGACAACGTTACCGAGCTGCTCACCACCTCTGACCAGGCCTTCAGCAAGGTGGCCGGCTACGACCTGCAGACCTACGAGAAAGAGGACGGCGACATCGACGGGCCCTTCGCGGTGGCTGTTTCCATCGCCTGCGACAACGACGGCCAGATCGTCTGGTTCTCCTCCGCCGCCTTCCTGGACGACATGTACAACGCCCTGTCTTCCGGCTCCAACTCCGACCTTGCCATGAACGCCCTTTCCTCGCTGATCGGCGAGACCGAGGCCATGGCCATCCGCAGCAAGTCGCTGAACTACAACTACCTTTCCATCAGCGGCTCCACCGCCTCGCTGCTCAAAGTGCTGATGATTGGCGTGTTCCCCATCGGCTACCTGTGCGTTGGCGTGTATGTCATCTTGAAGAGGAGGAAGAAGCAGAATGAAGCGGGCTAAACGGCTTTATATCCTGTTCGGCGTGCTGGTGGCCGTGTGCATTGCCACCGTCTGCGTTTTGCAATACGACCAGAAGCAGGAAGAGATCCAGACCAGCGGCGAGACCATCCTCACCGTGGACGCGGACACCGTGTCCGCGCTGGACTGGGAGACGGAGACTGCCTCCCTTGCCTTTCACAAGGACGGCAGCTGGCTGTACGATGAGGACGAGGCGTTCCCGGTGAGCGAGGAAAAGATAAGCGACCTTTTGGCGGAGTTTGAGGACTTCCGGGCCGCCTTCGTCATTGAAGACGTCACCGACTTCGCCCAGTACGGACTGGACGAACCCGTCTGCACCATCGACATCACCACCAGCGACGCCAGCTATGAGATCCAGCTGGGCGATTACAGCTCCATGGACTCCCAGCGGTATGTCTCCATCGGCGACGGGAATGTGTATCTCGCGGTGAGCGACCCGCTGGACTCCTTTGACCTTGAGCTCAGCGACATGATCGCCCACGACGAAGTGCCCTCCTTTGACGAAGTGTCGAGCATCCACTTTGAAAAGCCCGAAGCCTACGACGTGGTCTGGCAGGAGTACACCGAGGACAACGCCTACACCCTGTGCAGCGACGACGTTTACTACAAGCAGGACGGCGACGGCCTGCTGCCGCTGGACACCTCTTCGGTGGAAAGCTATCTGTCCTCCATCAGCAACACCGACTTCACCGATTATGTGACCTACAACGTCACTGACGAGGAACTGGCCTCCTACGGGCTGGATGACCCGGAAGCGACCGTGACGGTGGAATACACCGAGCTGGACGGCGAGGAGGAGGCTTCCTCCACCTTCACCCTCAGCGTGAGCCGCGACCCGGTGGAACTGGCTGCTCAGGCGGCTGAGGAAGTTTTGAACAACGACTCTTCCGCCGCTGAGAGCGCCGAGGAGACCATCACTGCTTACGCGCGCATCAACGATTCCAAAATCGTTTACAAGATCTCCGGAAGCAGCTACGAGGCGCTGATGGCCTGCACCTACGACGATCTGCGCCACACCGAGGTGCTCACCGCCGACTTTGCCGACGTGACCGGCTTTGACATCTCGCTGGAAGGCCAGGTCTACACCATCACCTCCAGGGGTTCGGGCGAGGGCAAGACCTTCCTCTTCGGTGATGAGGAACTGGACATCAGCGGCCTGGAGGCCGCCCTCACCGCCGTGAGTGCGGACGAGTTCACGGACGAAAGCCCCTCCCAGAAAGAAGAGCTGGGCATGACCGTGACGCTGGACAGCGAGGCCCATCCAAAGGTCCAGATCGAATTCTACCGTTACGACGGCGAGCACTGCCTTGCCGTGGTGGACGGCACCCCCTTCGCGCTGGTCCCCCGCTCCGCCGTGGTGGACCTGATCGAAGCCGTGAATACCATCGTTCTGTGATCATGCTCCCGGCGGGAGCCGCCCTGTTCAGGGCGGCTCCTTTTTGCTTTCCAGCCGCCTCACAGCGGCTTTTGTGCAATTTTTCAGCGGGCCTGCCTCGTTTGACATATAAAGAGTATTTTCCCGTGTTACACCGCGGAGCGAGGAGAGTGCGCATCCATGAAAAAAGCCCAAAAACCGCTTTGCCTTTTCAAGCGCTTTGGCGCTGCGGCGCTGGCCCTGAGCCTGTTCGGCTGCAGCCAGGCCGGCGCGCCTTCCCAAAGCCTGCCCGCTTCCTCCGCTGTGCTGAGCGAGGAAGCGCCCCAGGTCCAGAGTATCCCTTCCGGCACGCAGATGAGCGAGGACGAGCTATTCCAGCTTGCGGCGGACCTGATCGCTCAGGGCCAGGCCCTGGACGACCAGGCCGCGGTGCCTTCCCTGTGGGAGCTGGACAAGGAGGACTCGTTCACCGAAGACCTGTACGGCCAGAGCATCGTCTTTTACCATCTTCCTTCCGTGCAGGGCAAGGCCCGGCTGCGGCAGATGCTTTCAGAAGTATTCAGCAAAGCCTATACCGACGAAATGCTGCAGGAGTTTTTTTCGCCGGACGCGGTGTGCGCCCTGCGGGAGCGGGACGGGAAACTTTACGCCAGCGAAAACTGGCTGTTCCGCCAGGCGCCCCTCCGTCAATACACCGGCAAGCTGACGCTGATCGGGCGCACCGAGGACGTTGTCAGCCTGCAGGCGGAACTTTCCTACCAAGGCGGCACCGTGCAGATGCTCGAAAATTACCCCCTGACCCTGCGCCGGGAAGAAAACGGCTGGAAAATAGACGGTTGGAAGAGCGAAATGTCCGCCGACAATTCCTTTGTGCAGCTTCCGCCGGAACTGGAACAGGCGGCGGGAGACGACCCGGAACTTGCCACCTCGCTGCGGTATGCCTGGACGCTGGGCGACGCCCTCGCCCGCGGCGAACAGCGCTGGGTGGACTGGTGCTTCTCCGGGCTGTTCGAAGCGCCGGCAAGCTATCAGGAACTGGGCTATCCGCTGAAGGACATCACCGGCCTGAAGGTGACGGGGTATGGGGTGGAGACCGGCCCCGACGGCGCGGTCTATCTGCGACTGGACGTGGACGACCCCGGCGCCACCCCGCTGCGCGCAGGCTCCAACTGGTATCTGCTGGCCTTTGGCCGTGACATCGACCGGGTGGACGGGGTGATACAGCGCATGTATCCGGACAGCGAGCAGGCGGCCTTCGGACTGGGCAGAGCCCCGGAGAGTGAAGAGGCCGCCGCATTGAGCCGCGAACTGACAAGCGTTGCGGGCCTTTTCCGCAACTGGGCCAGCAGCGGGCCCGCCGGCAAAGACTGGTGGAAATCGTCTGAAAGCGACCTTCCCGCCGAGGTCCCCTACGTAGTGGTGCGGATGGCACAGGACGGGCGCACCGACGAAGAAGGCCGGTTCACCGCCGAAGAATTCCAGCAGGCGGCGCGGGAGTATCTGGACGAGCCGGACTATACGGTGGACCGGGACAGCCTGCGGCAGAGGTGCGACGAGCAGGACGGCCGTTTTGCGCTGATGCCCATGGGCGGTTTCCTTTCGGACATTGACCTGGTCTGCCGCGACCTGGGCGGCAGCCTTGCCGGCGGCGCCGCCACGGTGGTTCGCCGCTATTACAGGGATGAACTGGGCCTTGTGCCGGACTATGACCTCGTCTACACCCTGCACCGCTCGCTGGGCGGCAATGGCAGCTGGTGCGTCTCCAAATGCACAAAACAGCCCTTTGGCGCTGAGAGCGTCCAGTGACCGCCGATGCACAAAAGCGGCCCCGGCCTTTCCTTTTCGGAAAGACCGGGGCCGCTTGTTTTATCTCATCCGTTTCGGGTGAAAACCGTCATGGAAACGCCGGTGTCCTGCACCAGAACATCCTTCGGCATGCGCAGAAAGCGGAACACGACATACAGGTCCCCTGCCGCGCCCGAGACGTTGACCATCTGCAGCAAATAGATAAACCAGAAATACTTCTCCCCCATGGCAAGGTTCAGCGCCAGGAACACCGCGCCCCACACCACCAGCGGCGCCAGCGCCACCACGATGTAGGCTCCCTTTTTGAAGTACTCGCTGCCGCCGGCAAAGGCGTACAGCCCGGTGAAACCGAAGCGCACCTTTTTTGCGCCGAACAGCTTCATGCAGGCGCCGTGCACCAGTTCATGAAGCACCATATACAGCACAGTGCAGGCAAGGAACGCCGCCAGCGCCGGCAGGCTCGCGGAGATGACAAAGACCGGCATCAGCAAAAAGCCCGCAGCCAGCATCATCGCGGCAATGCCAACGGCCAGCCCGTTGACCACCAGCGCCAGCTTTGAGTCCTTCTGCAGGTCCAGAGTCAGAATTTTTTCGTATCCGTCCGGCAGCTGCAGAAAGCAGTGTTCCATGGTTCCTCCCCCCCCCTTTTTTGTTCACAGCCCCAGCTCTCTGAGCTGGGCCGCCATGCGTATGTATTCATCCACCACGTCAAAAACTTCACCCCGGCGGCGCAACGGGCGGCGGCGGAAATCCACCTCGTCCATGTGGGAAACGCCTCGCCCGGCTGCGCCCCGCCAAACGCCCTGAAAGCCCGTCCATTGGGCGGACTCGGCGGTCACAAGGCCGTCGTTCTCCCCTTCCACCAGACCGATGATGAGGTTTTGCCACCACATGAACACATCGCTGCGCCAGGAGCGCATCGCCCCGGCATAACTGCGGTAGAGCACGCCCTCCTCGTCCGGGTTGGCGCGGTTGAACTCCTCGGCCCAGGCCGTGGTGAACTGGCCGCAGACGGCGCAGAAATCGGGGTGGCGGTCCCCCAGCAGGCGGTACCAGAGATTCACGAAAAAGCCCGCCAGCCGGAACGCCCAGCGGGGCAGCCGGGTCAGCGTGTCCATGGTTTTTGAGCCGTGGTTTGGCGCCGACACCAGCGACACCGAGGCCACACAGGGCGCCATGCCCAGCGAAGAGACCATATACCGCACGTCCAGCCCACCCTTGGAATGGGCGATGATATGCACCTTTTCGCAGCCGGTCTCCTCCATTACTTCTTTTATCCTTGCTTTGAGCAATTCCGCATTGTGTTCCACGGTGGCCCAGCCGTCCTGCCCGCCAAAGAACACCTTTGCGCCCCGCTGCTCCAGCGCCCGGGGGATCCGGCCCCAATAGCCCCAGTCCCGAAAACCGGTGCCGTGCACCAGGATGAACGGATAGCGGGTGCTGCATTCCAATGTGTCCATACTTCTCCCCTCCTCGCAGTGCATGCCCGGCAAGGGTGCGCAGCCACTGCCGCAACACTCAAGGCACCACCTCAGCGAGCACCTCACCGATGGGACGGCGGATGGTCAGCGCCGCCTGGGCGTCGCGGGGGGTGGCGCTGAGATTGATGACCGCCAGGTCTTTGCCGTGAAAATAATCCACCAGCCCCGCCGCGGGATAGACCGAAAGCTGGGTGCCGCCGATGAGCAGCATGTCCGCGGCGGCGATGGCCTCCACCGCCGCCGTGAGGGTAGCAGAGTCCAGGCCCTCGCCGTAGAGGACCACATCCGGCTTGATGACGCCGCCGCAGGTGCAGCGGGGCACGCCGTCCGCCTCCAGCACCGCCTCCACCGGCCAGCTTTTGCCGCACTCCATGCAGTGATTGCGGTACACGCTGCCGTGCAGTTCCAGCACGTTGCGGCTGCCCGCCCGCTGGTGCAGCTCGTCGATATTCTGGGTGACGACCGCCGTCAGTTTGCCCTGCTGTTCCAGGCGCGCCAGCGCATAGTGGGCCGGGTTGGGCTTCGCCTCCGGACGGATGAGGTATTTGCGGTAGTAATCAAAAAACACATCCGGGTGACGCACAAAAAAGTCGTGGCTGAGCAGTTCCTCCGGCGGTCTTCCGTATGCCTTCAACGCCGCATAAACGCCGTTGCTGCTGCGGAAATCGGGAATACCGCTCTCGGTGGAAAGCCCCGCTCCGCCCAGAAACGCCATGCGCCGGGCCCGTCCGATCATCTGCGAAAGCCGCTGCAGTTGTTCGTCCATCTTTTTCGCCTCCCGGCCTTATCATACCACATCCGCCGCTTTGCCGCCACCAGGAATAACGTTTCGGGCCGCGGCCGCCTTCTAAAAGGCGACAAAAAAGCCGCAAGCGCTTTCTGCTTGCGGCGATGATGGTGGACCTGGAGGGATTCGAACCCTTGACCTCTGCGATGCGAACGCAGCGCTCTCCCAACTGAGCTACAGGCCCATGTGTGACTGCCTTATCTAATTTAAAGCATTCCGGCCAAAAAGTCAAGGTTTTTTTCGTCATTGCCGCGTATTTTTTTGTGCGTGAAAAAAAGAAGGGCGGCCTTCTCCAAAGAGACGGCCGCCCTCCCTCAACAGAAAGGAGTGGATCGCTTATTTGCCGTAGTAAGCCTGGAGGTAGATCTCCTTGATCTCGCTCACCAGAGGGTACACGGGGTTGGCGGTGGTGCACTGGTCCTCGAACGCCTTATAAGACAGTTCATCCACCTTGGCAAGGAATTCTTCTTCACTGACGCCGCAGGCCTTGATGGTCATGGGCCGCTCGGTCTCCATCATCAGCTTCTGGATGGCCGCGATGAGGCAGTCCACTGCTTCGTAGGTGTCGGTGCCCACGTTGCACAGCCCGCAGCGCCGGGCCAGTTTTGCATAGCGCTTGTCGGCCACATACTCTTTATACTTGGGGAAGGCCGCAAACTTGGTGGGCTTCTTCGCGTTGTAGGCGATGACGTAGGGCAGCAGAATGGCATTCGCGCGTCCGTGGGGGATGTGGAACTCACCGCCCAGCTTGTGAGCCATGGAATGGTTGAGGCCCAGGAATGCGTTGGTGAAAGCCATGCCCGCGATGCAGCTGGCGTTGTGCATCTTTTCCCGAGCAAGCTGGTCGCCGTTGTAGGAGTCTTTCAGGTAGGTGAACACCATCTCGGTGGCGTGCAGGGCCAGGCCGTCGGTGTAGTCGCTGGCCATCACAGACACATAAGACTCAATGGCGTGGGTCAGCACGTCCAGGCCGGTGTCGGCCACGATGCTGCGGGGCATGGTGCGGGTGAACTGTGGGTCGATGATGGCCACGTCGGGGGTCAGGCTGTAGTCTGCCAGAGGATACTTGATGTTGCCGTTGGCTTTGTCGGTGATGACCGAGAAGCTGGTCACCTCGCTGCCGGTGCCGGAGGTGGTGGGAATGGCCACCAGCTTGGTCTTGGCGCCCAGTTTGGGAAACTTGAACGCGCGCTTGCGGATGTCCATGAAGCGCTGGCGTAGGCCGTCGAAGCTGGTCTCGGGATGCTCATAGAACAGCCACATGCCTTTGGCTGCGTCGATGGCGCTGCCGCCGCCGATGGCGATGATCACGTCCGGCTGGAAGGCGCGCATGGCCTCCACGCCGCGCATGATGCACTCCACGCTGGGGTCGCTCTCCACATCGGAGTAAATTTCGCTGTGGCAGTACTGTTCACGCTTGCGAAGGTAGTACAGCACCTTGTTCACATTGCCCAGCTGCACCATCACCGGGTCGGTGACGATGAAGGCGCGGCTGATGCCCTCCATCTTCTCCAGGTACTGGATGGAGTCCTCCTCAAAGTAGATCTTGGGCGGGATCTTGAACCACTGCATGTTCACCCTCCGTTTGGCGATGCGCTTTTTGTTGATGAGGTTGACGGTGGTCACGTTCTGGCTCACCGAGTTCTTGCCATAGCTGCCGCAGCCAAGGGTCAGGGACGGGGTGTTGGTGTTGTAGATGTCGCCGATGGCGCCCTGGGAGGAGGGGCTGTTCACAATGATGCGCCCCACCTTCATGGCAACGCCGTATTCGTCGGCGATCTTTTTGTCGCCGGTGTGGATGACGGCGGAGTGGCCAAGGCCCCCCAGCTCCAGCATTTTGTTGGCGTAGGCAAAGCCCTGCTCCTTGTCCTTGCAGACGAAGTAGGCCAGCACCGGGCTGAGCTTCTCCTTGCTCAGGGGGAACTCCTCGCCGGGATGGGGCAGCGGGGCGATGAGGATCTTGGTCTTTTCCGGCACATTGATGCCCGCCTGTTCGGCGATCCAGTTGGCGCTCTTGCCCACCACGGGGGCGAACACGCCCTTGGCGGGGTCCGGGAACATGTATTTGGTCAGGGTCTCGGTCTCTTCCGGGGTGAGGAAGTAGCAGTTGTTGGCCTTCATGTAAGCCTCAAAGTCCTTGGCGATGGGCTTTTCCACGATGACCGCCTGCTCGGAGGCGCAGATCATGCCGTTGTCGAAGGTCTTGGACATCATCAGGTCGGTGCAGGCCTGGTGCAGGTCGGCGCTCTTCTCGATAAAGCAGGGCACATTGCCCGCGCCTACGCCCAGCGCCGGCTTGCCGCAGGAGTAAGCCGCCTTGACCATGCCGGGGCCGCCGGTGGCCAGGATGGTGGCAACACCCGGATGGTTCATCAGGGCGCCGGTGGCCTCGATGCTGGGTTTGTCGATCCACTGGATGCAGTTCCTGGGCGCGCCGGCATTCACCGCCGCCTCATAGACGATGCGGGCCGCCTCGGCGCTGCACTTCTGGGCCGAAGGGTGGAACCCGAAAATGATGGGGTTGCGGGTCTTTACCGCGATGAGGCATTTGAACAGCGTGGTGGAGGTGGGGTTGGTGGTGGGGGTCACGCCGCAGATCACGCCCACGGGCTCGGCCACTTCCACATAGCCCTCCATATCGTTCTCTTCCAGAACGCCCACCGTGCGCTCTTTTTTGATATCGTGCCAGATATATTCGGTGGCGAACATATTCTTGATGACCTTGTCTTCATACACGCCGCGGCCGGTCTCCTCCACCGCCATGCGGGCCAGTTCCTGGTGTTTGTCCAGGCCGGCCAGCGCCATCGCGTGGACGATGTTGTCCACTGCTTCCTGATCCAGCGCCATGAACTCCTTCAGCGCCACCTGGGCCTTTTCCACCAGAGCGTCGATCATGGTCTGCACATCGGTCTTCACCGTTTCAACCACAGGTTTCTTTTCTGCCATTGCGATCTTCCGTCCTTTCAGGCGTGTTGCGCATGGTACGAAAGCCCTTTGCTTTCGCCTGCAGCTTGTTGCCATGGCATTATGATACCACATCGTTAATCAAATAACAATGTCCTGGCTGGCCAAAGATTGTTAATAAAATAACGTGCTTTTGTGCAGGATGTACAGCGCGAAAAAAGAGCGCGGAACAGATGCGTTCCGCGCTCTTTTCAGTTGTCAGGCTCTGGCCATGTTGCGTCGCTTGATGGCCAGCAGCGTGGCCAGCATCAGCGCGATGCCCACCGGCAGCGCCAGGACGCCCGGCGCGCCGAAGTGGACCAGCAGGCCCGCCACAAGGTACGTGATGCCGGAAACCACCGCACAGGTGATGGCGTATGGCAGCTGGGTGGACACATGGTTCACATGGTCGCACTGGGCGCCCGCAGAAGCCATGATGGTGGTGTCGGAGATGGGAGAGCAATGGTCGCCACAGACCGCGCCGGCCATGCAGGCGGAGATACAGACGATGGACATGGGGTCGTCCATGGAGAACACGCCCTGCACGATGGGGATGAGGATGCCGAAGGTGCCCCAGCTGGTGCCGGTGGAGAAGGCCAGCAGGCAGCCCACCACGAACACGATCACAGGAAGCAGCATCTGCATGCCGGTGGCGCTCTGCTGCACGAAGTCGCGCACGAAATATTTGGCGCCCAGGGAGTCGGTCATGGCCTTGAGGCTCCAGGCGAAGGTGAGGATCATGATGGCGGGCACCATGGCCTTGAAGCCCTCGGGGATGCAGTTCATCATCTCCTTGAAGGACATGGCGCGGCGCACCTGGTAGTAGATGAACGCAACGATCAGCGCAAAGGCGGAACCGAGCATCAGGCCCACCGACGCATCGGAAGCGGAGAAAGCCTCCACAAAGCCCACGCCGGAGAAAAAGCCGCCGGAATAGAGCATGCCGATAACGCAGAACACCACCAGCACCAGCACCGGCAGGACCAGATCCAGAACGGACCCCTTGCTGTCGTCCACCTGCTCGCCGGCGTCGGCGTAGGGGTTGGGGCCGCTGAACAGGTCGCCCTTTTCGATGGCGTTTTTCTCGAACCTGGCCATGGGGCCGAATTCCACCCGCAGCAGCACCATGCTCACCAGCATGACGATCGTGAGCAGCGCATAGTAGTTGTAAGGGATGGCCCGCAGAAACAGGCTGAAGCCCTGGCCGTCCTCCGCGAAGGCGGACACCGCCGCCGCCCAGGAAGAGACCGGCGCGATGATGCACACGGGCGCGGCGGTGGCGTCGATGATGTAGGCCAGCTTTGCCCGGGAAATGTTTTGCTTGTCGGTGATGGGGCGCATCACGCTGCCCACCGTCAGGCAGTTGAAGTAGTCGTCGATGAAGATGAGCACGCCCAGAAGGATGGAGACAAGCTGCACGCCCGCCCGGGATTTGATATGGGCCTTGGCCCAGCGGCCGAAGGCGGCGGAACCGCCCGCCTTGTTCATCAGGCAGACCATGGCGCCCAGAATGATGAGGAAGATCAGGATGCCCATGTTGTAGCTGTCGGTCACCGACGCTACGATGCCGCCGTCGAACACGTGGCGCACGGTGGTCTCGAACTGGAAGTTGGAGTAGAGCAGGCCGCCCGCCACGATGCCGATGAACAGGGAGCTGTAGACTTCCTTTGTGATGAGGGCCAGCGCGATGGCGATGACCGGAGGCAGCAGGGACCAGGCGGTGTTGAAGAAGCGGCTGGGGGAGGTCACATATCCCGTACCGCCGCAGGCGGCGCAAACGTTCGTGCCGCCGCACGCCTCACAGGCGGGGTCCAGCCCGTAGCATTCCATACAGGCGCCCACAGCGCCGCAGTCCGGGCATTCGATCATCCTGGTGCCGGGTTCTTCGGTGGGGTCGCCGGCAGCAAAGGCTGTGGCGCTGAGCATTGCCAGCAGCACCAGCATCATTGCCGCCAGGGGCAGGATGCGGTTCAATGTCTTTCTCATGTCAGTTCCTCCTGCAAAAAAAATGAAGCCATGACAGCGTCATGACTTCATACCGATGCACAAGTGCCCATAGTGCCCGCAGTGCGGCGGTCGAATTCACGACAGCGCTCCGCCCGGCGTCTCTGCACGGGCGACAGTCCGGGGGATGTTCTCCCACGGCCCGGCGCGGCGGCCCCCTCAGGCGGGGCAAACCGAACCTCGGCAAACGCCCCTTTCCCGCCCCGCGCGCCTGCGCTTGAATGGGGGCCGTACTCTTGACGTTCGCACCTCTATCATGCTTTGTACGTCTATATGATAAGCCTTTTTTTACAAAAGTCAACCGCTAAAGAGAAAGAATCTGCAATTTCCTGTAAATCCATTCCGTTCTATGCTATACTGGAGTTGCTAATACGTTAAGAGGGAGCGCACGGAAAACGAGCCGCTCCCGCAGGAGGGAAAGCATTATGTACTGGTCGAGGAGCTTGCTCAAACAGAATGCAAAACAGGTATTGAGAGAGAGTTACTGGCGGATGTTCCTGGCCTGGCTGCTGCTCACGCTCGGTGTGGGTGCCGCTTCCAGCGCTCTGAGCTACATCATTATCTTTGTGCCCACCATCATTTTGTCTGTTCTGTCCATCACTTCGCCGGAAGCCTACATCGCCGGGGTGGTCATCCTCTATATCCTGATGCTGGTGTTCATCCTGGCGTTCAACGCCCTGGTCACTCAGCCTGTGAACATCGGCGGCATTCGGTACACCATGGAGAACCGGGCCGGCTATCCGCCGCTGGACACGGTGCTCTCCCCGTTCCGGGACAAGGCGCAGTATCTCAACGTGGTAAAAGTGATGTTCTTTTACACGCTGGAGATCATGGCCTTCTCTTTTCTGTTCATCATTCCCGGCGTCGTGCGCGGCTACCAGCTGCGGTATGTCCCCTATCTGATGGCCGAAAACCCCTACATGAGTTACAAACGCGCCAAGGAACTGAGCAAGGCCCTGACCGGCGGCGAAAAGATGGAGATCTTCGTGCTGGACCTTTCTTTCGTCGGATGGTATCTGCTGGGCTATCTCACCTGCGGCCTGGGCATTTACTTCCTGACCCCCTACGCGCAGGCCACCATGGCGGAACTTTATGCCGCCGCCCGCGCCAAGGCCTTTGCCATGGGGATCTCCAGCGAAGAAGAGCTGTCCGGCTTCGCTGTGCATCCCCGGCGCTGAACCGCGTTTCGAAACCTGACAAAAAGCTCCCGGCTGCCAAACCAGGCGCCGGGAGTTTTTTTACAGAAAACGGGCGGCCAGCGCCAAAAGAACCAGCTGCACGGCCAAAATAAGGGGCACGCCAACAAAAAATTTCGGTTTGCGGATCTTGTGGCGGAACAAGGCCATCCCCAGCAAAAAGGCGGGGCTGCCGCCCAGCGCGCAAAAAGCAGAAGCCTGCGCTCCGGCACACGGCGGGCGCCGCGCTTCGCGGCCCATTTGTCCCACCCGCAAAGGGCAAAAGCCAGCAGGTTGGCCGCCGCGAAATAAGCGGGGAGAAACTCTCGAAACAAATCCATTCCGCCTTTCGTCAGCCGGGCCGCCCGGCAAAAAAACGCCGGCGCATCCGCTGCCTGCGGGCGGCAGTCGCGGCGGCGTCCACCCGCCAGCGCCCGTCCTCACAGAGTAGGATATCCCCTTCCCGAGTCTCGGGCGGAAGCAGGGCGCGGTCGATTTTTTCGGTGCGAAGCGGCCCCTGGGCCGGTTCCAGCACCGCCGTCTCCCCTTCAAAACGGTCCACAGTGTATTCCATCAGGCGGCCTCCTTTTCCCCGGCGGCGCTGGCCGTGTAGCTTTGCAGGCCGTTTTCGGCCGCCGCGATCACCACGCTGCCGTCCTGGTCGGTGCGCAGCACCTGCGCGCCCACCTGCTCAAAGCGCGCCAGCGGCTCAGCATGGGGATGGCCATAGCTGTTGCCCAGCCCGCAGCTGATGACCACATATTGGGGCCGGGCGGCCTGCAGGAATTCCAGCGTGTTGGAGGTGTCGGACCCATGGTGGGCCGCCTTGAACACCTCCGCCCGGGGCACGACCCCCGCCTCCAGCGCGGCCTGTTCCACCGGCTTTTCGCCGTCTCCGCTGAGCAGCACCGACAGCCCGCCGCTCTCGAACAAAAGCACCTGGGAAAGGTCGTTGTAGTTGTCGGTCTCCACGCCTGCGGCCAGCACCTGCAGGCTGCCGCTGCCCACAGAAAAACTCTGCCCCGGCGCGGCGGTGGTCACCACCGCACCGCTGGCTTCGATGGCGTCCATCACCGTTTCAAACAGGCGGGTGGTGGGATAAGGCGCCTTGTCAAAATCCGGCACAAGCACCTGCTCCACCTCTATCTTTTCCAGCACGGCGGCCATGCTGCCGATGTGGTCGGCATGGGGATGGCTCATCACCAGCAGTTTGAGATGCGTGACGCCTCGCTGCTCCAGGTACGTCATCAGCTTCTGCTCGCTGTCAGTGTCGCCCGCATCCACAAGGCAGTATTCTCCGCCGCTCTGCAGCAGGGTGGCGTCCGCCTGACCCACGTCGATGAAATGCACCGCGTCGGTGTCTTCCGGCAGGTCGTCTGCGGGCAGCGGCTCAGCAAGGCCCACCGCCGTGTATATCTCGTCCCAGGTAGGCGCCGCGCCGGCGCCGCTGCCCGCACTAACGTACAGCCCCAGCGCAAGGCAGAGGCCCACCAGTGAAAACACGACGGTTTGAAAGGGCGTGAGTTGTATTTTCCGCCTGCGGCGGCGGGATGTTCTTCGCTTTGCCATGAAACAGTTTTACTTTCTGCCCTTGCGGGGCGGCTTGGAATTTGGTGTAAAGCGCCCCTGCTGTGCGCTTGCCCCCTGCCGGCCATTTCGGCCGCGGGGCGCGGGCGTGTTTTTCTCGCGCCGGGGCTTCCATGCGGGGGCAAGCAGCGGGATAAGGTCCTCCCGCCCGGTCTTGCGCAGGGCCCTGACCACCTTTTCGGCGTTGCGGGGTTCGTAATACTGCAGCAGCGCCCGCTGGAGCGCCTTGCCCTCCGGGGTCTTCTCCACAAACACCGGCTTCATGGTGTAGGGGTCGAGGCCGGTGTAGAACATGCAGGTGGACACGGTGCCTGGCGTGGGGTAAAAATCCTGCACCTGCTCCGGGCGTATCTTGTGCTTGTAAAGATATTCCGCCAGGATCACCGCGTCGTTCAGGGTGCTGCCGGGATGGCTGCTCATCAGATAGGGCACCAGATACTGCTTTTTGCCCGCCTTTTTTGTGAGCTCATAGAACTTGGCGGAGAACTTATTGAACACCTCCACCGGCGGCTTGCCCATGTATTTCAGGGTGTTGGGGGCGCAGTGCTCCGGGGCCACCTTCAGCTGGCCGGAGACGTGATGCTCCACCAGTTCCCTGAAGAACTCGTCGTTTTTGTCCCAGATGAGGTAGTCGTAGCGGATGCCGCTGCGGATGAACACCTTTTTCACCCCGGGCAGGGCCCGCAGCCTGCGCAGCATGGAGAGGTACTCGGTGTGGTCCACCAGCAGGTGCGGGCAGGGGCTGGGAGCGAGGCACTTTTTGCCGCCCTGGCACATGCCCTTGGTCATCTGCTCCTTGCAGCTGGGCAGGCGGAAGTTGGCGGTGGGGCCGCCCACGTCGTGGATGTATCCCTTGAAGCCGGGCTGACGGGTGAGCAGTTCCCCCTCCTCCACCACGCTTTCCACACTGCGGCTGGTGACCCGCCGCCCCTGGTGCAGGGTGATGGCGCAGAAATTGCAGCCGCCGTAGCAGCCCCGGTTGTGGATGATGGAAAACTCCACCTCTTCGATGGCGGGCACGCCGCCCACCGCGTCGTAGCTGGGGTGCCAGCGGCGGGTGAAGGGCAGCGCCGCCACTTTGTCCAGCTCTTTTCGGTTGAGGGGCTTTGCGGGCGGGTTCTGCACCAGGTATTTTTCGCTCTGTTTCTGCACGATGATCTGGCCGGTGACCGGGTCCTGGTTGTCCATCTGGATGCGGCAGGCGCGGGCATAGGCGGCCTTGTCGGCGCTCACCTTGGCAAAACCCGCACACTCCACATAGCGCTCCGGCAGGCCGGCGAAGTCTGTCATGTAGCAGGTGCCGGGCACGTCCCGGATGGTCTGGGCCTTCTCCCCCGCCGCCAGGCGCCGGGCGATGGCCGCCGTCTGCCGCTCGCCCATGCCAAAGCTGATGATATCCGCCCCGGAGGCCTCAGCGATGCTGGGCAGCACCGTGTCCATCCAGTAATCGTAATGGGCAAAACGGCGCAGGCTGGCCTCCAGGCCGCCCAGGATCACCGGCAGGTCGGGATAGGCCTGCTTTGCCAGCCGGGTGTACACGGTGGCGCTGCGGTCCGGGCGCTTGCCCGCCACGCCGCCGGGGGTGTACTCGTCCACCGTGCGGCGTATCTTCGCCACGGAATAGTGGGCCACCATGCTGTCCACATTGCCGCCGCCGATGAAAAAGCCATAGCGGGGCCTGCCCAGGGCCTTGAAGCTCTCGGGGGTGGTGTAGTCCGGCTGGCTGAGCACGCCCACGCGGTAGCCCTCCGCCTCCAGCACCCGGCCAATGATGGCCGAGCCGAAGCTGGGATGGTCCACATAGGCGTCGCCGGTGACCAGAACAAAATCCAGTTCGTCCCAGCCCCGCGCCGCCATCTCCTCGCGGCTGACCGGCAGAAATTCCGTGCCCTGCTGCATGGGGCGGCCTCCTTTCGCTGCTGTTTTAAATCTCGTCGGGCGCCGGGGCCGCCTCGGCCCGCATGCTCTTTTCGATCCACTGCTGGCGGGTGACGAGCACCTCCCGGGGCTTTGCGCCCTGGTACGGCCCGATGACCCCCAGCTGCTCCATCTCGTCCATGATGCGGGCGGCCCGGGCATAGCCAAGCTTGCACCGGCGCTGCAAAAGGCTGGTGCTGGCCTGCCCCGCGTCGATGACCACTTCCACCGCCTGGTCCAGCATGGGGTCGTGGCCGCCGTCGCCCTCCTCGCCGCCGCTGCCGGAGCCTTTCTCCGCCGCGGCCAGCTTGTCCATCTGGGCGATCATCTCCTCGTCGTACTGGCTGGTATTGTCCTGCTTGATGAAATCCAGCACAGCGCTGATCTCGTCGTCTTTCACATAGGTGCCCTGGATGCGCACGGGCTTGGCCGCGCCCACCGGCATGAACAGCATGTCGCCCATGCCCAGCAGTTTTTCGGCGCCGCCGGCGTCCAGGATGGTGCGGCTGTCCACCTGGCTGGAAACGGCAAAGGCGATGCGGCTGGGGATGTTGGCCTTGATGAGGCCGGTGATGACGTCCACGCTGGGGCGCTGGGTGGCCACGATCAGGTGCATGCCCGCCGCGCGGGCCTTCTGGGCGATGCGGCAGATATAGTCCTCCACCTCTTTGCCCGCGACCATCATCAGATCGGCCAGCTCGTCGATGATGATGGCGATGTAGGGCAACTTTTCCAGCCCGTCGGCTTCGGCGGCAAGGCGGTTGAAGCTCTTGATGTCGCGCACGTTGTTCTCGGCGAACAGGTGGTAGCGGCGCTCCATCTCCGCCACGGCGCTGCCCAATGCGCCCGCCGCCTTGCGGGGCTCGGTGACCACCGGCATCAGCAGATGGGGGATGCCGTTGTACTCCGCCAGCTCCACCACCTTGGGGTCGATGAGGATGAGGCGCACATCCTCGGGGCTGGCCTTGTACAAAAAGCTGATGATGATGCTGTTCACGCACACCGACTTGCCGCTGCCGGTGGAGCCGGCGATGAGCAGGTGGGGCATCTTGCACAGGTCCGCGATCTGGGCGTTGCCCGCGATGTCCTTGCCCAGGGCCAGCGTCAGGGGCGAGGCGCTCTTGGAGTAGACCGGGGACTCGAAGATGCTGCGGATGCCCACCGGGCTCTTTTTGCGGTTGGGCACCTCCACGCCCACGGCGGGTTTGCCGGGGATGGGGGCTTCGATGCGAACGCCGCCGGCGGCCAGGTTCAGAGCGATGTCGTCCGCCAGGCCGGTGATGCGGCTGATCTTCACGCCCGCCAGCGGCTGCAGCTCGTAGCGGGTGACCGACGGGCCGCGGCAGATGTCCAGCACACGGGTGCGCACACCGAAGCTTTCCAGCGTGCTCACCAGCAGTTCGGCGTTCTTTTTCAGTTCTTCCTCCACGCCCGGGTCCTCCGCGGCGCCGGCGCGCTCGAAGAGGCTCAGGGGCGGATAGTGATAGACCTGCTGCTCTGCGGCGGCAGGCGCGATCATCATCTGATCGTTCTTGCCCGGCACCACGGCGGCGGGGGTCATCTGAGCGGCGGAAGCCGCCCCCATGGCCCGCTGGACCAGGTCGTCCAGGTCGCTGCCGCCCACCGTTTCGGGCATGCTTTCTTTCGTGTCGGGCCGGCCGGGGGCAGGCTCCTCGTCCCCCTCCAAAAAGATGGGGGTCTCGAATTCCGAGTCTTCCTGGGAGGGAGTTTTTGCCGGCTGCGGGGCGTCCTGCGGCGGGAACATGCCAAAGGTGCCGCCCGGCCCCACCAGCGGTTCCTCCGGGTCGGGGGCAAGGTCGGTCTCCTGCACCGGGTCGGGGCCAAGGTCGATGTCCACCTGCGACGCGCGGCGGCGCGCCTTGGGCGCGGGCGCGGGGCGCTCTCTGCGCCGGGGCTGGGGCTCAGCGGGCTCTTCTTCCCGCTCCTCTTCCAGGAGGGCCGCCCGTTCGGCACGGCCCTCCTGCCACAGGGCATAGCGCCCGGCCACAAGGTTCCACAGATCGCCGGGGGTGACCCCCGCGAACCACATGATGCCCGCCGCCAGCAAGACCACAAGCAGGATGTTTGCCGCAGGCCGGCCGCACAGCACCAGCAGGGTGCCGCCGACCACACCGCCCAGCACGCCGCCGCCCAGCGCGCCCTGGCCCTGCTCATACAAAGCCTTGACGACCTGGCCGAAATCCATGCCGGTGAGATTGACCCGTGAGAACACCACCGCGGTGCCGCACAGGAACATCATCAGGCACAGGGCCTTGGCGCACTTGGACCAGATGGGCAGGCCCAGCGCCACCAGCACCGCCACATACAGCACCAGCAGCCCCAGCGCATACATCCCCAGGCCGAACACGCCGAACAGCGCGGCGCGCATCCAGGCCCAGGCGGATTCACCTTCCACGAAGATCATGGCCACCAGAACGGCGCCCAAGCCAAAAAGCAGGATGCTCCAGCTCTGGGCAATGTCCGGCTGGGGCCTGCGCCGCCGGGCGCCGGAGTCGTTTTTTCGGGTCGAAGTTTTCTTTGTCGCCATAGTGTTTTTATATCCTCTTTCGCCTTGCGTTGGTATCGTTCGCCGCAGAGCCTCTGCCCGCGCGGCGCGGAATGCTTAACTCAATTATTTTACCATCAACCGGGCGAATTGTAAAACCCAAATTTGGCGAGCGCAGGCGCTTGAAACCGAAACCCCGGGGCGGTTTTTGCCACGGCAAATCCCTTTATTGCCGCAGAGCCAGCGCAAGTTCCACTTCGTCTTCGAACACCGCCCCGGTCGGCGCAAAGCCCTTCTTCCTGTACAGCTCCATCGCCCGGCCATTGTCTTTGTTGCAGGTCAGGGCCACCCGGTCCGAAGCCCCGAAAGGCTTTGTTTTGATATACGCAAGCACCTGATCCAGGGCGGCGCTTCCATACCCCAGCCCCTGGTGTGAAGCATCGATCATCATGTGCCATATATCGTATTCCGGGATGTCATAGTCGTAGATCACCATCACATAGCCGACCATCGTATCATTTTCATAGATGCCGAAAGGCTGGCACTGCTGCCTGTAAACATACGCCTGGGCGAGGCTGCGGATCGGGTGCGAAACGAAGCGCTCCTGTTCGGGCGCAAGTTTCAAATTGAACGCATCCACAAAGTTTTCTTCGGTGATTTTTTCAAGATGGGTCATGCATACCTCCATAAATCGTTCCTGGTTCGTCTGCAAGATGATGTTGCGTGAACATCTATGAAGGGCAGCAGGCCGCAAAAAAAACCGCGGCAAACAAGCCGCGGCAAAACCTATGAAACGTTCACAATGCAGCCGGGGCCCTCAACAGATATTCAGCTCGTGTATTCGTTCCGCTGTTTTTCATAGTCGAGCACCCCGCTTTCCATCTGGATTTATTTCATCATAATCCCATCCCTCCAAAATGTCAACTGAAAGCGCCGGGGCCTTCAGACCCGGCGTTCGATCTCGCCGTAAAGATAATCCAGCGCGTCGTTCAAACTGCCCAGCTGGTCGATCAGCCCCTCGTGCACCGCCTGCTGGCCGGTGAGCACCGTGCCCACATCCATCACCAGCTCGCCGGTGTGCATCATCAGTTCCACAAAGCGCTCTTTGCTGATCTTCGAGTGGCTTTCCACAAAGCCGGTGATGCGCTCCTGCATCTGCTCGAAATAGCGCATGGTCTGGGGCACGCCCAGCACCAGCCCGGAATGGCGCACCGGGTGGATGGTCATGGTGGCGGTGGGCACGATGAAGCTGCGCCGCCCGCTGACCGCCAGCGGGATGCCGATGGAGTGGCCGCCCCCCAGCACCAGGGTGGCGCTGGGTTTGCTGACCCCGCTGATGAGTTCCGAGAGGGCAAGGCCCGCCTCCACGTCTCCGCCCACCGTGTTCAGGATGACCAGCAGCGCCTCGATGTCCGGATCCTCCTCGATGGCCACCAGCTGGGGGATCACGTGCTCGTATTTGGTCACCTTCTGGCTCTGGTCCGCGCTGACGTGGCCCTCGATCAGCCCCACCACCGTCAGGCAGTGGATGGCATGGCGTCCCTTGGTGCGGATCACCGAGCCGGTGTCCATCATATACTCCTGTTCCAGTTTTTCCTGCTCCACCTGCGCATCGGTGGGCGGCTGTTTGTTCTCGTTCGGTTCCATGGCTTTCGCGCCTCCTTTTCGGTCTTCCCTGACAGTGTTCCCCCCTTCGGGCCGCAGTTATACAAAAGGGCGCAGTGTGTTCAAAAACTTTGTATTCTGTTTGACAAAGCCGTTTCAACGATTATACTATATAAAAAGGGCGTCTGTTTTCGGCGCTTTGCCCCGGTCTGTGGTCCGCAGCACAGCCGGGCCGGGGAGTAAGAAGCGGCCTGCTGCTGCTTTGCCTTTTGCAAGCCACGCTTGAAGAATCTGATAAAAGATGGTGAAACAAATGAACAACTCTCAAGGCAAGGTATCACTGCCGGTCATCAAACGGCTGCCGAAGTATTACCGCTACATCGCACAGCTTCACAAATCCGGCGTGGCGACAATTTCTTCCAGCGAGCTGGCCCGCATGATGGGCACCACCGCCAGCCAGGTCCGGCAGGACTTCAACTGCTTCGGCGGCTTCGGGCAGCAGGGCATCGGCTACAATGTGGAAGTGCTGGAAAAAGAGATCGGCCATCTTCTGTTCGGCCATGGGGAAAAACTGCCCACCATCCTGCTGGGCGCCGGCCGCCTGGGCACCGCCGTGTCCCGCTTTCTGACCACCGACACCAACGGCTACAACCTGCTGGCGGTGTTCGACATCCGTCAGGAACTGGTGGGTCACGATCTGGACGGTGTGCCGATCCATCACATCGACGAACTGGACGCGTTCTGTAGGGCCAACCACCCCACCGTTGCGGTGCTGTGCCTGCCCCGGGAGAGCGCGAAGGAAGTTTCCGGCCAGCTGGTGGGGCTGGGCATCAGGGGCTTCTGGAATTTCAGCCACTATGACCTCTCTCTCGCCTATCCCAATGTCACGGTGGAGAACGCCCATCTGGGCGACAGCCTGATGAGCCTGGGGTACCGGCTGCGTAACAAATAAACACCACAACGAAAGTGAGCGTCCCTCGTTTATGGCTAAACTTTATTTCCGCTACGGCGCGATGAACAGCGGCAAAAGCACCGCTTTGATGCAGGTGGCATTCAACTACGAAGAACGGGGCATGCGGGTGTTCATCCTCAAGCCCAGCATCGACACCAAGGGCGGGGAATGCCTGCTCAGCCGCCTGGGCGTGAGCCGCCCGGTGGACAGGGCCGTCACGCCCGACATGGACGTGTTCGAGCTGGTGAAGCAGGAGGCCGGCCGCGGCGGCAAGCCCCTGGCCTGCGTGCTCACCGACGAGAGCCAGTTCTTCACCCCGCAGCAGGCGGAGCAGCTGTTCATGGTGACCGTGAAGCTGAACATCCCCGTCATCGCCTACGGCCTGCGCACCGATTTCTCCATGCATGGGTTCCCCGGCTCCACCCGCCTTTTGGAGCTGGCCCACGCCATCGAGGAGATGAAGACCATCTGCACCTGCGGCCGCAAGGCCACCTGCAACGGGCGCAAGGTAAACGGAGAGTTCGTGTTCGAGGGCGACCAGGTGGCCATCGACCAGGAAAATAATGTGGAATACCAGAGCCTTTGCGCGCAGTGCTATTTTGCCGAGCGGGAAAAATTCTATCAGCGGCACCCCAAGGTGCATATCTGATGGGCTGTGGCTGACCTTTGAACAAATTTCGCTCACGCCGGGGACCGATGTCCCCGGCGTGTTTTTCTTGTGTTTTTTCCGCGTTTATGCTACAATAAAAACAAATCGACGCACTTTGTTTTTATATGGGAGGTGACGGCATGCCAAAGGTGGCCTATTCCGAGGCGCAGCGGGAGCAGATCCGCCAGGATCTGGTGGCCGTGGGCCTGGAACTGATGACAAAGCAGGGCATCCAGCGCACCACAGTGGAGCAGATCTACCAGAAGGTGGGCATCTCCCGTTCCTTTTTCTACACCTTCTTCCCCACCAAGGAGGACCTGGTGGTGGAGATGCTCTATCTCCAACAGCCCAGGGTGGTGGAGTATGCACTGCGGCTGCTGGCAGACCCGGCGCTGGACTGGCGGCAGGCAGTCACCAAATTCCTTCGCGCCTGCTGTTACGGCGAGCGCAACGGCATCGCGGTGCTCACGGTGGAAGAGCAGCAAAAAATTTTCCATCGCCTCTCCCCCGAGAGTTACCAGTCTTTCCGGCAAAAGCAGCAGCGGCTGTTTGGGCAGCTGATGAAGCTCTTCGGCGTGCGCCCCGAACCCGACCGCGTCAGCCTGTTCACCAACCTCTGCCTGGCGGTGATGGTGATCCAGCGGGCCATCCCGGGCAGCCTTCCTCTGCTGGTGCCCGAAGCAGCGGACGCCACCATCGATGTGCAGATAAGCTCGATCGTGGACTGGCTGGCTTCCCTGCGCGCCCAGGACGCGCAGGGCGAATAACCTTGCGGCCCGTTTGGCCCCTTTCAGCGGTGTTTTCAAACGGGCCATCCTTCGGCTTATAATAAAGACAAATTATATATTTTATCTTTATACAGGATCTTCTCCGTCTTGCGGCGGAGAGATAATAAACGCACAGGAGGATTTTCAAATGGGAATTTTCAGCAAGCTGTTCAAGGGCCCGGAGATCGACATGGAAAAAAGCGCCGCCAACGCAAAAAAGATGCGGACGCTGTTTGACCATGTGGTGGAGGGCGGCGGCGAATACCGCCTTATCTTCGGCTACACCGAAGACGTGAGCCGCTTCAACTATGGTTTCGTCCATGGCAGCAAAACGAAGATTGGCAACCTCATCGTGGGCTGGAACGAGGCGCAGGAGACCATCGTTGTGGTTCCCACCGTGCCCGACCTTTCCGGCTGCGGCGACCCCGCCTATTACCGCCGCGCCAACATTTTGAAGGCATATCGGAACAAATATCCCACCGACGCCTTTGTCATCTACCCGGACAAGCGAGGCTACATCGCCATCAACGCCTATGACTGGCTGGAGGACGAAAGCCTGTATGTCTATGTGTCCCAGGATGAGGAGCTGGCGGCCTTCACCGATTTCTTTATGAACCGCTTTGCAAAGAAGTGAGGCGCCGATGCCCTGGGATGAACTTTTCTGGATAGCGGCCCTACTCATGGCGGCGGTGGTTTTCGGGCAGCTCTGGTTCCATTTTGTGGAGGCGCTGCTGAAGCGTGCAAAACGCCTGCTGTTCCGCCACGAGCAGCCGCCGGTCTGGCACGCTTTGCCCGGCGAAAAGGAGGACGAAGATGGACGTCAATGAAATTATGAACCGTGCAAAGGCCGCACGAGCGCAGGCGCTGGAAAGCCTGCATAAAACAGAGGAAAAGGCCGAAGCGCTGGCCGATTCTTTTTCCCCTGAGCCGGCCGCCCCGGCGGAGGAAGCCGCCGCCCGGGAGGCACAACAGATGGCCGCGAACGACCAGCGGCAGGTGGAAATTCTCGGGCAGGTGTTCGACAGCCAGACGATGGAACAGATGGCCGCAAATCAGGAACAGCTGCAGCGGATGATGGAGCAGCGGGTGGCCGAGGCTGCCTGTGCCAGCGCCGATGCCATGATGGACCAGCTGTTCGGTGAGGACATGGGCGTACTGGCCGCCGCGCTGGAGACTCTGGCCATGGACGATGACAGTGAAGGGGCCGACCCTGACGAAGAAGAGACCGATGACGCTCTCTACACCCTGCTGGACGAGACCCTGGCGCGTCTGGAGACTCTGCCCGAGCCCGCCCCGGCGGAATACGGCAGAGACCCGGCGCTCTGGGAACGGTTCGGCATCCTGCTCTCGGGCATCGTGTCTACCCTCAACGACCACAGCCTGGAGGGGCTGGACGTGGAGGAACACATCCCCGTGCTGGAGCAGCAGGTCCTGTCGGTGGTGCGCCGCTCCTGGGGCATCGACGGGCGGGGCGGCCTTTTGGAGACCCTCCGCTACCTGGGCCAGGGGGGATACGCCGAGCGCTACCGTTTTTACTGCGAGGCGGAAACGCCGGAGGAACTGATGACCGGCGACGAGGACGAGGACGGCCGGGAGGGAGTCATCCGCGCCTGGGCCTTTGCCCGGCACTACAGGGAGCGGTACTCCCCCGCCTTCATGGCCGGATGGGACATGGGCCGCGCCGCCATGCTGGCCCGCTGGGGCAGCTACCTGGGCTGGATCACCCCCGAAGAGGCACAGGGCATCCTGTGGGACCTGGCGCAGCGGGCCGCCCGGGACCTGGGCGGCTGGCGGGAATTTGCCCAGTCCTACCTCTTTGGCGGCCTGATGTGGAAGCTGCTCTGCAACAGCCCCGCGGCAGGGTACCTGGGCTATCTGGCCGACGCGGCCACCGCCCTTCTGGTGGGTAAGGCCGACGGCTCCGGCGGCCAGTGGCGCGGATTTCCCTGGCCCGCGCGGCGCAAGTTGGGGTTCACTTTGTAACGGCCGTGCCCCGGGCGCCGCGCCTGCCCCGAGAAAAGAACGCGCGGCTGGCATGCAGAAAGCCCCTTTGCGGAAGCTTTGCAAAGGGGCTTTGCTTTACAGTGTTGCAGCGGCGGTTCAGCCGTCCCGCTGCTTTTTGATGACCTTCAGGCGGGAGAAGTCCTCCCGTTCCTTTTCCTCCAGCACCTCGGTGATGTATTTGATGGTGGCGGTGAACTGGGGGATCATGATGTTGTTCAGGGCGTTGGCCCGCTTCTGGGTCTTCTGGATGGCCACAGCCAGGCGGTAGACGCTGCTTTCCACCTCGGCCAGCTCCACGGTGAGGCGCTTGACCTCGCAGAATTTCAGATACACATCGTCCAGCTGGCTGTTGGTGGAATCCAGCCCGTAATAAAGGCCGGGGGCGCTTTCTTCCATCTTGACGATGGGCAGCTCCACGCCCATGACGCTGCGGTAGTCCAGCGTGAGGCCGGTCTCCACCGGCACCGTCTTGGCGAACTCGCCCACAACGCCCAGGGTGATGTTGGCGCGCTGCAATGCCTTGTAGGCCGAGGAATAGGCGGTGGCGATCTCGTCCTGGATGACCGCCGCCCGGTCGATCAGCTGCATCATTTCCCGCACGAGGATGTTCCGCTTGCGGTCCATCAGGTCATAGCCCTGGCTGGCGAGCGCAAGGCTGCGCTTTTGCGCCATCAGGTTCGATTTTGTGGGGAAAACCTGTGCCATACGGCAGCCTCCTCTCTGTTAGAAATCACTTGCTGCCTTTCAACACCGCAGAGAGGTCCCGATGGGCGGCGTTCACCTGCGGCTTGTAGTAGTGGTCCAGCATGACCTGGTCCACACGGTCCAGCTCTTCGCGGGGCAGCATGGACAGCAGCTCCCAGCCCAGGTCCAGCGTTTCCTCGATGGTGCGGTTGGTGTTGCCCTGGCCCACGAACTTCTGCTCGAAGGCGCGGCCGAACTCCATGACCCGCTTGTCGCTGGCGGACAGCTCCTCCTCGCCGATGACGCTGGCCAGGGCCTTGGCGTCCTGCACGCGGGCGTAGGTGGCGAAAAGCTGGTTGGCCAGGGGGTTGTGGTCCTCGCGGGTGTAGCCCGCGCCGATGCCGTCCTTCATCAGACGGGACAGGCTGGGCAGCACGCTCACCGGCGGATAGACGCCGGTGGCGTCCATGCCGCGGTCCAGCACGATCTGGCCCTCGGTGATGTAGCCGGTCAGGTCGGGGATGGGGTGGGTGATGTCGTCGCCGGGCATGGTGAGGATGGGGATCTGGGTCACAGAGCCCTTGCGGCCCTCGATGATGCCGGCGCGCTCGTACAGGGAGGCCAGGTCGGAGTAGAGGTAGCCGGGGTAGCCCTTACGGCCGGGGATCTCGCCCTTGGAGGAGGAGAACTCACGCAGAGCCTCGCAGTAGCTGGTCATATCGGTGAGGATGACCAGGATGTTCTTGCCCAGGTCGAAGGCCAGGTACTCGGCGATGGTCAGCGCCGCACGGGGGGTGATGATACGCTCCACGATGGGGTCGTTGGCCAGGTTCAGCAGCATGACCACCCGGTCCATGACGTTGGCGGCCTCGAAGCTCTTTTTGAAGTAGTCGGCCACGTCGTTCTTCACGCCCATGGCGGCGAACACGATGGCGAAGTCCTCGCCGTCGGAAACGTCCGCCTGCTTGACGATCTGCACCGCCAGCTCGTTGTGCTTCATGCCGGAGCCGGAGAAGATGGGCAGCTTCTGGCCGCGGATGAGGGTGGCCAGCGCGTCGATGGAAGAAATGCCGGTGCGGATGTAGTTGCGGGGATAGACGCGGCTCACCGGGTTGATGGGCGAGCCGTTCACATCCCGCCGGAACTCGGGGTAAATTTCGCCCAGGCCGTCGATGGGGCGGCCCAGGCCGTCCAGGGTGCGGCCCAGGATCTCGGGGCTCAGGTCCACCATCATGGGATGGCCGGACAGGGTGGTGCGGGTGTTGTCCAGCGAGAAGCCGGTGGTGCCTTCAAACACCTGGATGACGCACTTCTCACCCTCGATCATAACGATACGGCCCACACGCTGGGTGCCGTCGGTGAGCTTCATCACCACCATCTCGTCGTAGGAAGCGTTCTGCACGCCGTCCAGGACCACCAGCGAGCCGTTGATCTGGCTTAAGCCAACATGTTCAAGGATCATATGTCTCTCTTTCGCTCCTTTCCCTTGTTAAGCGCGCAGCAGCTCGCCGATCTTCTGGTCGATCTCGGCGGTGTACTCGTCGAACATTTCCAGCTTGTCGTTGGGGATGTCGTACTTCATCTTGACCAGCTTGTCGAACAGGCCCAGACGCAGCAGCTTGCTGATGGGGATCTGACGGGCCACCAGCGCCTGGCTCTTCTCGTAGAGATGCAGGATGACCTTCATCATCTTCAGCTGCTTCTCCAGGCTCACATAAGTATCCTGGTCGTGGAAGAAGTTCTGCTGCAGGAAGCCCACGCGGATGACGCGGGCGATCTCGATGACCAGCTTCTGGTCGTCGGGCAGCACGTCGGAGCCGATCAGCTTGACGATCTCCATCAGGCTGGTCTCCTGCAGCAGCAGACTTGCGATCTGCTCGCGGCAGGACAGGAAATCCGGGCCCACGTTGTCGTAGTACCAGGGGGCCAGGTCGGTGAGGTACTCGGTGTAGCTGGTGTTCCAGTTGATGGCCGGGTAGTGGCGGGCATAGGCCAGGGCCTTGTCCAGCGCCCAGAAGCAGCGGGTGAAGCGCTTGGTGTTCTGGGTGACCGGCTCGGAGAAGTCGGCGCCCGGAGGGCTGACAGCGCCGATAACGGTGACGGAGCCTTCTTCCCCGTTCAACGCGCGCACGTAGCCGGCGCGCTCGTAGAACTCGGCCAGGCGGCTGGGCAGGTAGGCGGGGTAGCCTTCGTCGGCGGGCATCTCTTCCAGACGGCCGCTGATCTCGCGCAGGGCCTCGGCCCAACGGCTGGTGGAGTCGGCCATCATGGCGGCATGGTAGCCCATGTCCCGGTAATATTCCGCCAGCGTGAT
>NZ_CALXHK010000007.1:0-62988 GCF_944388085.1 Candidatus Allofournierella excrementigallinarum
CTTGATTTTGCATTGCTTTTTTGCACCCCTTAAAGACTTAAAGTTTCTGCTTGACTTTTATTAGCAGGTCTTTCTTGCTGATACAACGAGTTTCTACCGGATATTATAACACAAATCGGCCCGCCGCACCAACGAAAGAGCCCCGGCGGCAAAAAGCCCCGGCAGCAGGACCGGGGCGAAGCTGGTTTTATTCCGCGGCGGAGGCAGGCTCGGAGGCGGACTGGGAGGCGGGCGCGGGGTCGGGCGCGCCGTAGGTGGAGATGGTCACCGCGTTGATGGTCACCGGCTCCAAAATCTGGCCGTCCTCGCCCTTTTCGCCGCCGGCGATGGCGTCCACCACCTCCATGCCCTCATAGACCTGGCCGAACACCGTGTCGGTGTTGTCCAGATAGGGCAGCCCGCCCACGGCGGCGTAGGCGTCGATCACTTCCTGGCGCACCCCCGCGTCGGCGAGGGTCTGCTGGCCGGCCTTGTCCACGCTGGAAGGCAGGGCCTGCACAAAGTAGAACTGGCTGGTGGTGGAGGGGTCGGCGTCCGGGCTGTTGGCGGCGCACAGCGCCCCGGCGTAGTGGTGCAGCTTGTCGGTGTATTCGGCGGGGAAGGGGTTGCCGTTCCAGATGGTGGAACCGCCGAGCCCTGAGCCGGTGCCGTCGCCGCTCTGCACCACAAAGCCGTACTCCGCCCGGTGGAAGGCAAGGCCGTTGTAGTAGCCCTGCTCTGCAAGGCCCACGAAGTTATCCACCGCCATGGGGGCAAGGTCGGGATAAAGCACCGCCCGCACCTCGCCGGCGCTGGTGTCAAAAATGGCGATGGTGTCGCCCTCGGCGGGGGCGGTGAACTGCACCTCGGCGGATTCATAGGCCTGCCGCTTGACGGCATCCCCGGGCTGGGGGGCGCCGCCGCAGCCGGCCAGCGCCCCGGCGGCCAGCAGGCAGGCGGCAAGAAAAGCAAAACGTCGCATCGTTCTCTCCTTTAACTGGAAAACAGAATGTATCAGTATTATAGCATACACCGGGGCAAAATAGCAGGGGAGGGCAAAAAGTTTCACAGCGCGCCCCCGGCGATTGGGGATTGACGGCGGCGGGAAAACAGGTTACACTAAGACCAGAAAGAACCGGCGGCGCGCCGCCCGTGGAAAGAGGAGAACGCCATGGCCGAGACCAAAGTGCCCCCCACCCCGCAGGAAGAGGACGATTACACCCCCGATCTCATCACCCTGGAAGACGAGGACGGCAAAGAGCACGTCTTTGAGGTGATCGACGCGGTGGACCTGGACGACACCCACTATATGGCGCTGGTGCCTTATGTGGAGGACGAAAAGCAGCTGGAAGAGACCGAGGCCGAGCTGATCCTGATGAAGGTGGGCGAGGACGAGAACGGCGAATACCTGGACATCGTCGAGGACGACGAAGAACTCTACAAAGTGAGCAAGATGTTTGAAAAGCGCCTGCAGGAGTTTTTCGACATCGAGCAGTAAGCGAAACGGCATTCCTGCCTTGTTCGATTTGTTGCGGCTTGATATAATCCTACTAATCAAATCAAGGGAGCCCGGCGGTTGCCCGGCAGATTGCAGACCTCCCGCCCCGCGCATGCGCGGGCCAAGGCGGACGAAGGGAGCGAGAAACCGGGCACAGGGCACCCACCTGCCACCCGGTAGGTTTTGATTGGCCGCAGACGGCAAGGCGGGGCCTTTATAGAAAAAATAGGGACGCACCCGAACGGGCGCGTCCCTGTTTTGCGTTTGGTTCAAAAGCCCAGCGGCTCGCCCACCAGCAGCACCTTGATGCGCCCCGGGATGCGCTGGAAGCTGTGGATGGTGGTGGTGCAGCAGATGCGGGCCGGGCTGTGGCAGTGCTCGCACCTGCCGGTGGCCGCGCAGGGGGTGGCGCAGTTGAGGCGCACCGTGTTGGCCGGTGCGGCGATGGCCTCCACCCGCTCCTTCGCGGCGGCCAGGTCCTTCACGATCTTGTTGCAGCCCACCACCAGCAGCACGTTTTCGGGCCCGAAGGTGATGGCCGCCACCCGGTTGGAGTTGCCGTCCACGTTGTAAATTTCGCCCGCCTCGGTGACGGCGTTGGCGCTGGCCAGATACCAGTCGGCGCTGAACACCCGGCGGTAGAGCCTGCCCAGCTCCTCGCCCGCAAGGCCGGTGCGGTCCAGAAATTCATAGCGTCCGCTGGCCAGAAGGTCCATGACCCCCGTCTCCGCCAGGGTCATGCTGCCGCCGTTTGCCACGGTGGCCCCTTCCGGGATGAGCTTTTCCACAAACTCCCGCACCCCGGCGGCGCTGGGCAGATACCAGCCCTCCATGTTGTTGGCCTTCAAAGCGGAGATCACCCGTTTGGCCCGCTTTTCAATGTTGTCCTTCACAGCGTCGTGCATCCTTCGCTCCTCCTTGCTTTTTTGCCCTTATTATACCACATTGACAGAAAGGGCGGAACGTGTAGAATAAGAAGGAGACGCATTTTGCGAAAGAAGGAGAGCCGCCCCATGGCAAAACGACTGCGCGCAGGCGATGTGATCCCGGAGTTCCGCTTCGACACCCCCTATCGCCCCCAGCAGAGCTTCTACGAGCTGCTGGAAGGGGAAAAGCCCGTGTTCCTCGTGTTCCTGCGCAACTTCGGCCACCCCCTCACCCGGAACTATATCATGGAGTACATCAAGTCCGCCGGCTCGCTGCGCAGCGCCCGGCTGGTGTGCGTTGTGCAGACCAGGCCCCAGACCATCTCCAGGGCCATCCCCGAAGGGGCCATGCCCTACGAGCTGATGTGCGACGCCGAGGGCGTGCTCTACCGCTTCTTTGCCGTGCCCAGCGAGAAAAGCCGGATGAAGTGCTTTTCCCTCAAGGCCATGAAGATCATCAATGAAGCCAAGAAAAAGGGCTTCCGGCCCCGGGCGGGCGAGGCCTGGCAGCTGCCCCTGACGCTGCTGGTGGGCCCGGCGGGCCGGGTGCTGCTGGCCCACTACGGCGCCACCCTCACCGACCTGCCGGAGGACTGCGCCGCCATGGAGGAGCTGGCCGCCGACCTTCTGCCCGCCCTGCCCGCCGAGTGGCTGGCCGCCGCGCCCGCCGCCCCGGTGGCCGACAGCTTCAGCGCCGCCTTCGGCGCCGCTCCCGCCGCGCCTGCAAAACCGGCTCCCGCCGCGCCCCAGGCTGACGGCGGGCCTTTTGAGGCCGGCTTTGACACCCCGCTGGAGGCGTTCGATGCCCCCGAGCCCGGCGGCACGCAGGACCTGGACGCGCCGACGGAAGCGCTTGCAGCGCCCGCTTCGCCCGCCGCCCCTGCCGCGCCTGCGGCGCAGCCCGAGGCCCCCAGGGCCCCGGCGGTGGACCTTGCCGCCCTGGGCTTCGGCGCGGGAAATTGACAGGGGAGGGACACCGCTTTTGAAACAGGAACTGAAATATCTGCCCATGCTGGCCCTCACCGCCCTGATCTGGGGCGCGGCCTTCGTTGCCCAGAGCGTGGGCAACGAATACGTGGGCCCCTTCACCTTCAACTGCGTGCGCAGCCTGCTGGGCGGCGCGGTGCTGCTGCCGCTCATCCCGCTGCTGGGCCGCCTGTCCGGCAACCGGCGGGAAGAAACCGCCCCCGCCGACCGGAAAAACCTTTGGCTGGGCGGCGCGTTGTGCGGCGTGATCCTGGGCCTTGCCAGCAGCCTGCAGCAGTGGGCGCTGGAATACGCCAGCGTGGGCAAGGTGGGTTTCATCACCGCCCTCTACATCGTCATCGTGCCGCTGTTGGGCATCTTCTTCCACCGCCGGCCCGGCGCGCAGGTGTGGCTGGCGGTGGCCGTCGCCCTGGGCGGGCTGTATCTTCTGTGCTGGAACGGCAGCGCCGCCATCGGCCCGGGGGAGATGCTCCTCTTCGGGTGCAGCGGCCTGTTCAGCCTGCACATCCTCGTCATCGACCATTTTTCCCCCCTGGTGGACGGCGTCAAGCTCTCCTGCGTGCAGTTCTTTGTGGCGGGCGCGTTCTGCGCCGTGCCCGCGCTGCTTTTCGAGCAGCCCACCCTCAGCGGAGTGCTGGGTGCCTGGGGCCCCATCCTCTACGCCGGCGTGCTGAGCTGCGGCGTGGCCTACACCCTGCAGGTGGTGGCCCAAAGGCATGTGGAGCCCACCCTGGCCAGCCTGACTTTGAGCCTGGAAAGCGTGTTCAGCGTGCTGGCGGGCTGGCTGCTGCTGCACCAGACCCTCACCGCACGGGAGATGGGCGGCTGCGCGCTGATGTTCTGCGCCATCGTGCTGGCGCAGCTGCCGCCGCGGAAAAAGGCGGCAAAACCCTGAAACACAAAAATCCCGGAGCCGCGGCTCCGGGATTTTTCCTCTTTCAGGCAAGGCCCAGGGCGGCCCGGGCCAAGAACCAAACCGCCGGCACCAGAAGGGAGGGCAGCAGGTCGAGGGCCTTGGTCTCGCGGATGTTCAGGATGGAGAGGCCCGACGCGGCGATGAGCACGCCCCCCACGATGGAAAGCTCGCACATCACATCGCCGGTGAAGAAGCCTTCCAGCGCGCTGGCCCCCAGGTAGATGGACCCCTGCCAGCAGAAGAGCACCGCCCCGGCGGCGCACATGCCCGGCCCGTAGGCCGAGCCCAGCACCATGAAGGTGACGAAGTCCAGCGTGGCGTTGGTGAACAGGAAGGTGTGGTCCCCCAGAAGGGCGCTCTGGATGGGCCCCAGGATGGACAGGCTCCCCATGCAGCACAGGAGGATGCCGGTGGAGAGACCCTGGCTCAGCTCGGTCTTGGAAAACCGCCGCACCAGCCGGGTGAAGGCCCCGTCGATGTCCAGCGCGGTGCCGATGAGGCTGCCGATGGCAAGGCTGGCGATGAACAGCACCGGGAACCGGCTCTCGGAGAGGTTTTCCACCACCGTCTGGGTGCCCAGAAACACGGCGGTGAAGCCCATGGCGGTGTAGAGCGCCTGCTGGTATTTTTCCGCAAGGCCCCGCCGCAGGGCGCTGCCCAGAAGGCTTCCCGCCAGGATGGCGGCGGCGTTTACGATGGTGCCCAGCATGGGCGGCCCACGCTCCTTTCCCTTTTTAAAAACTTACAGGCAGTATTATAAGCGCCGTGGCCGCCGATTGCAAGGCCGTGCGCAAAATTTGCAAAAGGGGCGCGGCGCGGTTGCAACCCCCGCCGCTTTCTTCTATAATAAAAGGGATGAAGCCCCGCCCCGGCGGCGAGGGCCAGCAAAAGGAGACGACGCAATGCCGAATCTGTTGATTTTGGGCGCGGGCGGCTTTGGCCGCATGATCTATGAAAATGTGCAGAGCACCCGCCAGTTTGACAAGATCGCCATGCTGGACGACGCGGCCAAGGGCCCCGAGGTGATCGGCAAGCTGGTGGACTACACCGCCCTGCGGGAGGAATACCCCTGCGCGGTGGCGGCCTTCGGGAACAACAAACTGCGGGTGCAGTGGGTGGACCGCCTGCTGGCCGCGGGCTTCGTTGTGCCCACCATCATCCATCCGTCGGCGGTGGTCAGCCCCTCGGCGGTGGTGGGCGCGGGCAGCTTTGTGATGCAGCGGGCGGTGGTGAACACCCACACCGTGCTGGGCAAAGGGTGCCTGGTCAACTGCGGCGCCATCATCGACCACGACACCGTGGTGGGCGACGGCGCCCACATCAGCCTGGGCAGCGTGGTCAAGGCCAACTGCCAGATCGAGCCGGGCCGCAAGGTGGAGGCGGGCGAGGTCATCTTCGCCCAGCGCCGGGCCATCGACGGGGTGGACAGCCGCGAGCTGCAGGACGCCCTCTATGCCTTCGGCTTCGGCAACCAGTGCAGCTACGTCAAGCCCTTCGGCGCGGGCCACATCAACGAGACCTACGCCGTCTACATGCCCGGCGAGGAGGGGGACGAGCTGCGCTATGTGCTGCAGCGGGTGAACACCCATGTGTTCAAGAACCCCCGCGAGGTGATGCAGAACATCTTCGGCGTCACCGAGTATCTGCGCACCGTCATCCGGGCCGAGGGCGGCGACCCCGACCGGGAGACCTTGAGCTACATCAAGACCAAGGGCGGCGAGAATTACTATCAGGACACCCGCGGCCTGCCCTGGCGCTGCTACAACTACATCCCCGATTCGGTGTGCTACCAGAGCGTGGAGACCCCCGAGCAGTTCTACCAGTCCGCCCGCAGCTTCGGTAAGTTCTTAAAGCAGCTGGACGGTTATCCCATCGAGACGCTGCACGAGACCATCCCCAAATTCCACGACACCGAGAACCGCCTGCGCGCCTTCAAGCGGGCGGTGCAGCGGGATGTGAAGAACCGGGTGCGCACCTGCAAAAAGGAAATTGATTTTGTGCTGGCGCGCGCGGCGGACTGCAGCGTGCTGATGGACGGCCTGCGGCAGGGCAGGCTGCCGGTGCGGGTGACCCACAACGACACCAAGCTGAACAACATCCTCTTTGACGGCGAGACCGGCAAGGGCATGTGCATCATCGACCTGGACACCATCATGCCGGGCCTTGCCCTCAACGACTTCGGCGACTCCATCCGCTTCGGCGCCACCCGCGCCGCGGAGGACGAGCCGGACGTGAGCAAGGTGCACTTCGAGCTGGACCTCTTCGAGGCCTACACCAAGGGCTATCTCGAGGCGGCGGGGGACGTGCTCACCGACGCGGAGAAGGAGTATCTGCCCTGGGGCGCGAAGATCATCACGCTGGAGTGCGGCATGCGTTTCCTCACCGACTACCTCCAGGGCGACGTTTACTTCAAGACCCAGTACCCCCACCACAACCTGGTGCGCTGCCGCACCCAGTTCAAACTGGTGGCGGAGATGGAAGAACATTTTGAAGAGATGAAAGCCATCGTGAAAAAATACAGCGAAACGCCCGGGGGAGAGAAAGAATAAGGAGAGAAAGAGAATGAAACTGCTCATCGCCTCCGACCTGCACGGGTCGGCCCACTTCTGCGAAAAACTGCTGGCGCGCATCGCCGCCGAGCAGCCGGACAAGATCCTGCTGCTGGGCGACCTGCTCTACCACGGCCCCCGCAACGACCTGCCGGAAGGGTACGCCCCCAAAAAGGTCATCCCCATGCTCAACGGCCTGAAAGACAGGATCATCGCCGTGCGGGGCAACTGCGAAGCCGAGGTGGACCAGATGGTGCTGGAGTTCCCCATCATGGCGGACTACACTACCCTTCTGCTGGAAAACGGCCGCACCCTCTTTGCCACCCACGGCCACCTCTTCGACCCGGACCACCTGCCCCCGCTGCCCGCGGGCAGCGCCTTCGCCTTCGGCCACATCCATGTGAAGCATGCCCGGCGGCAGGGCGACACCCTCATCCTGAACCCCGGCAGCGTGTCCATCCCGAAGGACGGCAGCCACAGCTGCATGGTCTATGAAAACGGAGCTTTCACCGCCAAGACCCTGGACGGCGAGCCGGTGGCCAGCGTGGCCTTCTGAAAAAGAATAAGCGCGGCGCGGAAAGGATTTCTTTCCGCACCGCGCGTTTTTTGTTTGTTACCGCAGGCTGTCGCCGGCGATGGAAACGAGCCGCTCTTCGTCCAGCACCTGCAAGCTGCCCCGGCCCAGCTTCACCAGGCCCTCGGAGGAAAAATACCGCAGCATCCGGGTGATGACCTCCCGGGCGCTGCCCAGATGCTGGGCGATGGCGTCGTGGGTGAGGGCCAGGGTGCCCGACCCGGTGAGGCGGCTTTCCTCCACCAGAAAGGCCGCCAGGCGGCTGTCCAGGTGTTTGTAAAGGATCTGGTCCAGCAGCCACATCACGTCGGAAAAGCGGCTGGCGATGAGCTCGGTGGTGAAGTTCGCCACCGGGGCCGACTGGCGCATCAGCTCCTTGTACACCGGCGCGGGGATGCGCCAGAACACCGTGTCCTGCTCGGCCTGCACCGAGATGTCGAACTGCAGGCTGTTCAGCATGCAGTAGGCGCTCATCAGGCACACGTCCCGGCTGAACAGCCGGTAGAGGGTGACCTGCCGCCCGTCCTCCGACAAAGAAAAGCCCCACAGCTGGCCGCTCACCAGCACCAGCAGGCCCACGCAGTCGGCGGTGCCGTTGTGGATGACTTCGCCCTTTTTCACGCGCTCCAGCGTGGCGGAGTTTTCCAGCTTCGCCTGCTGCTGGCCCGTCAGCTCCTTCCAGAAGGGCAGATATTCCCGAAGCTCCATGCCGCACGCCTCCCTTTTTCGTTCACAGGCTCAAAAGGCCCAGATGTTCCAGCAGCACCTTGACGCCGATGAGGATGAGCACCACGCCGCCCGCCAGTTCCGCACCGCCCTTGTAGCGCGCACCGAAGCGGTGGCCCGCCCACACGCCCGCGGCGGACAGGCAGAAGGTGGTCAGGCCGATGAAGCTCACCGCCCAGAGGATCTGCACATCCAGCAGCGCCAGGCTCACCCCGGCGGCCAGCGCGTCGATGCTGGTGGCCACTGCCAGCGGCAGCATCTCTTTGGGGGAGAAGCCCCTGTCCGCGGGGCAGGCCTGCTCCCGGGATTCCCGTATCATCCCCACGCCGATGAAGGCCAGCAGGCCGAACACCACCCAGTGGTCAAAGCCGCTGATGAACCGGGCGAACTGGGCGCCCAGGATGTAGCCCAGCAGGGGCATCAGCGCCTGGAACCCGCCGAAGTAAAGGCCGGTGACGGCCATGTGGCCCGGTTTCAATTTGGGCTGGCCGAGCCCCTTGCAGATGGAAACGGCGAAGGCGTCCATCGAAAGCCCCACCGCCAGGATAAACAGTTCCGCCAGACCCATGCAAAACCCACCTTGTTACGCCCTGCGGCGCAGATTGTAAAGAAAGTTTGCCGCCGCCGTGGCGACGATGACCAGATACCCCACCCAGCTCCACGCGTCGGGCACCTGCCGGAAGAACAAAAAGCCCAGCAGCGCCGAGAAAAGGATTTGGGAGTAATCGAACACCGAGATCTCCCGCGCCGGGGCGCAGGTGTAGGCGGCGGTGATGGAGAACTGGGCCAGCGCCGCCGAAAGCCCCACCAGCAGCAGGACGCCCAGCTGGGCGGCGGTCATGGGCGCAAAGCCCGCCAGCATCATCGGCCCGGTCGCAACGCAGGAGAACAGGGAAAAGCAGAACACGATGAAGGGCCCCGGCACCCCGCGGGTGCCCAGCAGATGCACCATGGTGTAGGCAAAGCCCGCGCCAAAGCCGCCCAAAAGGCCGATGAGCGCCGGGCCGAGGGCCATGTTCTGGCCGGTGGGCTTCACCACCAGCAGCACCCCGCAGAAGGCCGCCGCCACCGCCCCCAGCTGGAAGGGGCTCAGCTTTTCCTTCAAAAGAAGCGCGCTCAGCACGATGGCGAAGAAGGGGCTCATCTTGTTGAGCATGGAGGCGTCCGCCAGCAGCAGATGGTCCACCGCGTAAAAGTTGCACAGCACCCCCAGCGTGCCGAAGGAACAGCGCAGGAACATATACCACCAGTCGGCTTTTGCCATCTTGACGGCGGGGCGCTTTTTTGCCAGCACCGCCGCCGCGAAGAACAGCGCCACCAGATTGCGGAAAAAGCTCTTCTGCACGGCGGGCAGGTCCCCCGCCAGCCGCACCAGCAGCGCCATCAGCGCAAAGAAGAACGCCGAAAGAATAATGTAAAAAACGCCTTTGTATCGTTTGTCCAACAAAACGGCCTCCCGAAAAATCTGTGAAACGGTATCATTATAACAACGCGCGGCCCGAAAGTAAAGGGCGGCGGTTTGCCCGGCGGGCTGCAAAAAAATGCTTGCATTCGGCGGGGGGCTGTGCTATAATACAACTCGCAGCCGGTGCGCAGGTGTCGTACAACGGCTAGTACATCAGCCTTCCAAGCTGAGGACGTGGGTTCGACTCCCATCACCTGCTCCAACAGCGGTTCGGCTGGCGCGTGATACGCGGATGTGGCGGAATTGGCAGACGCGCTAGATTCAGGTTCTAGTGGGGGCAACTCCATATGGGTTCAAGTCCCTTCATCCGCACCAGCGGCCCCGGTCTTTGACCGGGGCCGTTTTCTCTTGCGCATGTGAAAAGGGGGAAAAGCATGGCGAAACTGGAAAAAGTCATTGACGGCGATTTCGACGCGCTGCTGGCGCGCATCGAGCGGGGCCTGCTGGAGGGCAGCGTTTCCGCCGCGCCGGAGGACTCCAGCGACTTTCAGGAGGGCGGCGCCCGGTGCAGCGTGCGGGTGTTCGAGCGCTTCAGCTACACCGGCGCAAACCGCCTGAGCATGAACCTGACCCTCTTTCAAGGCGGCGGGCCCGTCCATCTCTCCGCCGTTACTGCCGGCGGCGGCCATGCGCCGTTCGTCAGGACCGGCGCATGGGGCGAAGAAGCCTTCCTGGACAAGCTCCGAAAGCTGCTGTGAGGCGCCCCGCCGCGCTTGTGATCGTGATGTGAAAAGGCCTGCTCCGCACGGAGCGGGCCCTTTTCGTTCAAAAGGGCAGGGCGGGCGCCCCGTTCGGGAACGCCCGCCCTGCCAAAGCTGACCGCGGATATCCAGTTCAGTTGCCGGGCATGCCGCCGGCCAAAAAGTCGCGCACATCGTCGCACAGCGCCTTCACGTTGTCTTCGCCGATGTAGATCATGTGGCCGGAGGGATAGCCCTTGAGGCACACGCGGTCCATGGGCAGGCCCGCATGGTCCAGCATGTAGTGGATGATGCCGATGTGGGTGGCGGTGTCGTAGTAGCCGTTGGCAAAGAACACCCGCAGCCCGTGCATGCGGAACATGGCGTTGCGCAGCTGCTCGCCGGTGGTGCCCATGGGGGCCTCCCGGTTCCACTTGTCCTCCTTGGTGTACATGTCGTACATGCAGGCGGAAGGAACATACACCCGGTCCAGATGGATGTTCAGCTTGGGAAAGATGACGCCGGTGAGCACCCCGAAGAAGAACGCGCCGTAGCGGTCGCTGGATGCGTCGTCCCAAACGCCTGCCGCCTGCTCCACGGTTTCAGGCACATAGCGGGGGCGGGTGATGCGCCCGTCGAACCGGGCCACCGAAGCGCCCTTGTCCTTGATGACCTCCAGACGGAAGCTCTCGTCGTCGATGCGCAGCGCCCGGTCCTCCAGATACTGGCGGGACACGCCGGTGAAAGCGCGGATCTGGCGGATGACCTCCTCCCGCTCCTCGCCCGCCAGGCGCTGGCCTTTGTAAAGGGCGCTCAGATAGGTGGTGTCGGCGAACTCCTTGGCCCGCTGTACGAAGGCTTCCAGCGGCGCGTCGGTGGGATGGTTGTGGTACCAGTGGATGGCCGCATAGCTGGGGAAGGCCACCACCGCGTGTTCCACCGGCACCTCCCGTTCAAAGTATTTGCCGGTGGTCACCGTGTTGCCGATCATCACGATGCCGTCAAAGGCCACCGCGTAGGAGCGCTCGTGGCTGCGGGTGGCGGCGATGCCGGCGGCGGTGGCGGCGCGGGTGCAGCCGTAGCTTTCGCCGATGATGTACTTGGGGCTGGACCAGCGGCCATAGCGATGCAGCCATTTTTCCACGAACACCAGCAGGGCTTCCGCGTCCTCCTCGATGCCGAAGAACCGGCCGGCGCTGCCCTCGTCCAGCAGCACGCCGTAGCCGGTGCCCACCGGGTCCACCAGAACTACGTCCGCCACATCCAGCAGGCAGTCGGGATTGTCCATGCTTTTGTAGGGGGGCAGGGAAGTGGCCCGGTCGGTCTCCTCATAGACCAGCCGGGTGGCGCCCAAAAGGCCCGCGTGCACGTGCATGGAAGAGGAGCCCGGGCCGCCGTTGAATCCGAACACCACCGGGCGCTCCGACGCGTCCTCCACGTCGGAACGGAAGTAGGAATAGGAGAAGATGGACGCCAGCGGTTTGCCGGATTTGTCATAAAAGACGTTGTCCTCGCTGACAGTGTGGTAGGGGATGCGCCGGCCCCGCAGCTCGATCTCGCCGTCCGATTCGAAGCGGGCGGGAGTGAAGGAAGCCGGGTCGAATTTTTCCGTCGTGTACATGATGTTCTGCCTCCTTGCTTTTTTGTCAGAGCGTCAGCAGTCCTGCCGGCGGATGGCGCCGCCGGGCAGCGCGCCGGTGTGGCGGCCGTCCCGGATGACCGGCACGCCGTTCACCAGCACGTGCTGGATGCCCTCGGGATAAACGGTGGGATCGATGACGTTCTCGTTGGTCTTGAGCGCTTCCCAGTCGATGACCAGCACATCCGCCTGTTTGCCGGGGGCCAGGGTGCCCCGCTTTTTGAAGTGCAGCAGTTCGGCGGGCCGCCCGGTGAGCTTGTGGATCATCTCCACCCGGTCGCCGCCGCCCAGCTCGGTCAAAAACTTGATGAAGCCGCAGTAGGTGTTGGGATTGGGTTTGTTTCCGGGGCTCTCGGGGTCGTAGGCCACGGTGGAGGTGGAGCCGAACACGAAGGTGTCGTTGCCCAGGGTGGCCTTGGGATGGCCCACAAAGGTCTTCACGCTCTCGGCGCTGGCGTCGTGCACCGCCCGGAAGATCTGGGTGCGCCGGTCGATGAGCAGCAGCTCGAACAGAGCGGTGAGGGTGTCGCAGCCCATCGCCTCGCCCACCTGGCGGGCGGTCTTGCCCTCGTAGCGGCGCTGGGCGCAGCGGATGATCCTGATCTCGTCCTCCCACTCCGGCTGCACCTTGGGATTCAGGATGTAGTAGGAGCCGGAGAAGATGGCCTCCCGTATCATCTGGCGGTAGTCCTGCGCCCGCAGGTTGCGCAAAAACAGGCTCACCCCGCCGGTGAACTTATACCAGGGGCGGAACAGGGTGATGAGGTCGGGGGCGATCATGGTGCCGCCGGTGGAGTTGGGGATCACGTCAAACCCCGCCCGCGCCCCTCTGGCCACATACTCGTCGATGACCTGCAGGGTGCGCCTGGAGGCGGCGGCCTGGAGATAGTCGTCGTTGGCGGGGTAGAGGTCGTATCCCTTGGAGAGGTGGGAGATCTGCACCTGGATATCGTTGGCAAGGCCGATCTCCAAAATCTCCTTGATGCCGTCGATCTTTTTCTGCCGCGTGGGGGTGCCGCGGCGCTGGCCGGTCTTGCGCCAGTGGGCGAACAGGATGCCGCCGTCCTTTTTCAGCTCCCTGGTCATCTCCAGCAGCTCGGCGGTGTCGGAAAAGATGCCCGGCTCATAGTCCAGCCCCACCGACATGCCGAACGCGCCGGCGTCCAGCGCTTCATGGATGTCCGCTTTCAGCTGCGTTTTTTCCGCTTCGGTGAGGGGGCGGTCGCCGTCCGGGCCGGCGGCGTTCATGCGGATGGTGCTGTAGCCCAGCACCGGCACGATGTTGCCGGAAGTGCCGTGAGCGTCCACCGCGTCCAGCCACTCGTGAAAGGTGCGCCAGGTCACGTTGAAGCCGCAGTGGCGGCGGACGAGGGGGATGACCTCTTCGCTCAGGGCGTAGTAGTCGTCGGCGTACATGTCGGCGTAGAGCTTGGGGGTCAGTTCGTCGAAAATGTCCCGCATGGCCTGGTTGGCCAGCCAGTATTTGCCCACCGGCGCGATGGACTGGCCGCACATGCAGCCCACAAAGGTGGTGATGCCCTGGTGCAGCATGCTGTCCATGGTGGGATAGGCCAGCAGGGTCTGATCCGCATGGGAGTGCATCTCGATGAAACCGGGGGTGACCACCCTGCCCGCCGCATCGACGACCTCCCGGGCCTGGGAGGGGTCGATGGAGCCGATGGCGGCGATCTTTCCGTCCCGGATGGCCACGTCCGCCTCCATGGCGGCGGCGCCGGTGCCGTCGATGACAGTGCCCCCCTTTATAAGGATGTCATACATGGCGCGTCACTCCTTGTCCCACACGTTGCGGAACACCCGCAGCAGGTTGCCGCCCAGCACCTTTTTGATGTCCTCCCCGCCAAAGCCCCGGGCCAGCAGATGGTCCACCAGGTTGTCCCACTCGTCAAAATAGTTGAAGCCCTGCACGTGCTTCTGGTAGCCGTTGAACCTGCCGAACCAGTTGGGGCAGGTGCGCTCAAACTCCACCCGGCCCATCAGATAGTCCAGGGTGGGGCGCTTCCAGCGGTCGGTGCCGATGCCCACGTGGTCGATGCCCACCAGATCGGCCACATGCGCGATGTGGTCGATGAAGCGGTCCACCGTGGGCCAGCTGCTCTGGTCTTCGTCGCACATCACGCTGTGGGGGCACAGGCCGATCACGCCGCCCTTGGCTGCCAGCGCCCTGATCTGCTCGTCGTTGGCGTTGCGGGTGTGCTTTGCCACATCGTAACAGGAGGAGTGGGAGAAGATGACCGGGTCCGCCGAGGCGGCGATGGCGTCCAGCGAGGTCCTGCGCCCCGCGTGGGACAGGTCGATCAGCATGCCCACCCGGTTCATTTCATAGATGCACTGCTCGCCGAAGCGGCTCAGGCCGGTATCGTCGCTCACGAAGGCACCGGAGCCGATGAAGCTCTGCTGGTTGTAGGTCAGCTGCACGATCTTCAGCCCCAGGCGGTTGAGAAGGGAGATGTAGCGCAGGTCCTGTTCAAAGCAGAAGGCGCCCTGGGTGCTCATGATGACCGCCAGCTTGCCCTCGGCCTTGGCCCGCAGGATGTCTGCGGCGCTGGTGGCCACGATGACCTTTTCGGGCAGCGTCTCTTCCAATAAGTAATATTGGTGGATCGCCTTGCAGCACTCGGTGAAATTGCAGGGATAGTTGTCGTCCACGATGGTGGTGCTGATGGCGGTCACGCCGCCCTCCAGAAGGATGTCCACGATGCTGTGGTCCGGGCCGCACTCAAAGGGCGGGTCGGTGAACAGGCCGTGGAACAGGGAGTCGATGGCGCAGCTCTCTTTCAGGATGCGGGCCGCACCGGCGGATGCATTGCTCATGGGGATGCCCTCCTTGTTGGCATTTTCAGCCATGCTTTTGTTCCATTATTCCACAACTGAAAGAGAAAAGCAATTAGAATAATATATGATAATTCAAGGCTTTAAAATGATAAAATTGTAAACTTGCACATTGACAAAGTGAGCTTTTGTGATTACAATAATATAAAATTCGCGGCAAAATAAGGGAAAATACCGTATATTTTTTCATTTTTTCGTGCAAATGTCCAAAATCAACGGAGGTTGTTGTTCAATCTGACGAAGGGCCCCGCCCCGCGGGGAAGAACATATATCAACGGTATAAAATATATGATTTTTTCAATGCCGGAAAAACGGGGGAGGCGGAAAACGTGAAATTCGTATTCAATGCCCGGCGCAACGAAGAAGCCCGGAAGATGCTGATGATGCGGCCCGCTGTGTCTGAGGCTGAGGCGGCGCTGAAAAAAGACGATACCGACGCGGCCGCCCTTTACGCGCTGGGCACGGCCCTGGCTTTGGAAAACAGATACAACGAGGCCGTCGAAGCCCACAGCCGGGGCATCGCCTTTGATCCTTTTTATGCCCCCAACTACTTCGGGCGCGGCAGGCGGCACAATGCATCAGGCCGTTTCTGGCAGGCGGTGGCGGATTTCACCATGGCCATCCACCTGGACTCCTCCAACTGGATCTATTGGTACTACCGGGCCACCACCCTCAACCTCCACGGCCATGTGGAGGAATCGCTGGACGACTTCACCCGCTGCCTTTCCCTCACCGCGCCGGAGGAGCATTACCCTCTGGCGGATTGGCTGTACACCTCCAACGTCGAGCTTGGCCGCTACAATGCGGCGGAAAAAAGCCTCGAACTGGTGGACGCTTCGGTGGAAGCCCCGCAGATGGACTACGGCTACCGGCGCTCGGTGCTGCTGTACAAAGGGCTGGTCAAGCCGGAAGAGTTCATCGACATCCCGCTTTTGGAAAAGAACGTGCTGCCCCAGGAAGGGCGGGTGCAGCTGGAACTCAACGGCCTGTACTACAGCCTCTACTGTTACTGGATGGTCCACGGCGAGCCGGAAAAGGCCGCCGACGCCATACGCGAGCTGATGAAGGTGGCCTGGCCCGGGGCGTTTGCCCACACGAAGGCGCTGCCCATTGCAAAAAGGCTGGGCATCGTCCCCTGAGCGGCGGGATGGATCGTGGGACTGAACAAAGGCGTTCGGAACCGCATGGCGCGCTCTGGACGCTTTTTTTAAATCGCAGGCGGAATGACCGGCGAAAAGAACACGGGAGGTGCGGGAAATGAAGTTCGTTTTCAATCAGGAAAAGAACGACCATGCGCGCAAGCTGCTGATGATGCAGCCCAAGGTGGAGGAAGCGAAGGCCGCCCTGGAAAAGGACGACACCGACGCATATGCATGGTACGTTTACGGCAAGGCCCTGTCACTGGAAAAACGGTATGAAGAGGCCATCGAGGCCCACAGCCGGGGCATCGCCTTCGACCCGTTCTACGCCCCCAACTACTTTGGCCGCGGCGGGAAATACAGCTCCACCGGCCGCCTTTGGAGCGCGCTGGCGGATTACACCATGGCCATCCATCTCGACTGCTCCAACTGGCTCTACTGGTACTACCGGGCCACCACCCTGAATCTGGCGGGCCATCTGGAAGAATCCATCGACGATTTCCGCCAGTGCATGAAGGTGTCTGACCCGACGGAGCATTACCCCCTGGCCCATTGGATCTATTCCACTTATGTGGAGATGGGCCAGTACGAAAAGGCGGAAAAGAGCCTGGAGGAGGTGGACGCCACCGTCACGCCGCCCCAGATGGACTACGGCTACTGCCGCACGGTCCGCCTCTATAAAGGAATGGTCAAGCCGGAGGAGTTCATCGAGCCGGACATGAAGGACAAGGTGCTCCCCCGGGAAAAGCGGGTGGAGCTGGAGCAGAACACCATGTACTATGGGCTGTACTGCTACTGGATGGTGCACGGCGAACCGGAAAAGGCCGCCGAAGCCATTAAAAAGCTTCTCAAGATCGCCTACCCCGGGGCGTTCGGCTACACCAAATCCATTCCGGTGGCCCGGCGGCTGGGCCTCATGGAGTGAGGCAGAAGGCAAAAGACCGCAGTGCGCGGATCAAATTTACAACAGGAGGCAGTTGAAATGAAATTCGTCTACAACGAAGAGAAAAATGAGGAGATGCGCCACATCCTGATGATGCAGCCCACCATCGAGGAGGCCAAGGCAAAACTGGAAAAGGACGACACCGACGCCCGCGCCTGGTATGAGTACGGCACTGCCCTGGGCAATGCCGGCCAGCTGGAGGAGGCGGTGGAGGCCTATTCCCACGGCATCGCCTTCGACCCCTTCTACGCCCCCAACTACTTCGGCCGCGGCCGCAAGAACAACGGCCTGGGCCGCTTCTGGGCCGCCGTGGCGGACTTCACCGTTGCCATCCATCTGGATTCCGACAGCTGGACCTACTGGTACTACCGTGCCACCACCCTGAACCTGGGCGGCCATCTGGAGGAGTCCATCGACGACTTCCGCCAGTGCATGAAGCTGTCCAACCCCGCTGAGCACTACCCCCTGATCCACTGGATCTACACCACCTACATCGAGCTGGGCGAATTTGAGAAGGCCCGGAAGTGCCTGGATGAGATCGACGCCACTGTGGAGCCGCCCCAGATGGACTATGGCTACTGCCGCGCCGTCCGTCTGTACAAGGGCCTTGTGAAACCCGAGGAGTTCGTTGAGCCGGACATGAAGGACAAGGTGCTGCCCCGCGAGAACCGGGTGAACCTGGAGCTGAACGGCATGTACTACGGCCTGTACTGCTACTGGACCCTGCACGGTGAGCCCGAGAAGGCCGCCGACGCTTTGCGCGAGCTGATGAAGGTGGCCTATCCCGGCGCCTTCGGTTACACCAAGGGCCTGGCTGTTGCCAAGAAGCTGGGCATCGTCAAAGAATAAGGAGCAGCATCATGATCGAATACATCGACCCGGCGCCCACGTTCGCCCGCGCCGTCAAACACGGCGGCGTGATCTATTTCAGCGGCCATGTGGACGGCCAGAAACACGACACCATCGCCGGCCAGACCAAGGCCCTGTGCGAGCGCTATGAGCAGCTGCTGGAACAGCACGGCAGCGACAAGGACCACATGCTGTTCGTCACCATCTACATCTCCGACCTGTCGTTGAAAGAGGAGATGAACAAGGTGTGGGACGCCTGGCTTAACCCCGGCCGCGCCCCCGCCCGGGTCTGCGTGGAAGCGAAGATCCCCGAGGGCTACTTCCTCGAGATGAGCGTCGTGGCGGCGCTGAAATAAAACGCCTCTCGGAGAGAGCGCGAACGGGCCCCGGGCACGCTCTCTCCCTTCTCTTGAAAACCGGCCCGGGGGCGCGCCCTTCGGGAAAATATAGAGTAAAGAATGCGGGAGAAAAACCATGCTCAGATACATCGTAAAACGACTGCTGCAGCTGATCCCCACGCTGCTGCTGGTGTCCATCATCGTGTTTTTGATGGTCCGCATCATCCCCGGCGACCCCATCACCCTGCTCTACGGTGTGTCCGAGAGCGGTGGGACCAGCGAAGAATACCTGGACGCCATGCGGGACAAATACGGCCTGAACGACCCGCTGATCGTTCAGTATTTCCGCTGGATCACCGGCTTTGTCCAGGGAGACATGGGCACCTCGCTGCGCACCCACAAGACCGTTCTGGAAGAACTGACCAACCGCTATCCCTATACCGTCACGCTGGCGGTGGGCGGCACGGTGGTGGGCTCCATCATCGGCGTGATATGCGGCATCCTCGCCGCCACCTTCCATAACAAGGCGGGCGACAACATCGTCATGGTCATATCCATGGTGGCGGTCTCGGTGCCGTCCTTCTTCCTGGCGATGCTGCTGATGCTATATTTCTGCTTGCATCTCGGCGTTTTGCCAAGCCTTGGCCTGCGAAGCTGGCGGCACGCGATCCTTCCCATCGCCACGCTTGGCCTTGGGGCGGTGGGCATGATCGCCCGCACCACCCGGTCCTCCATGCTGGACGTCATCAACCAGGACTACATCCGCACCGCCCGGGCCTACGGCACCTCGAAGTTCAAGATCATCACCCAGTACGCCTTTAAGAACGCGCTGATCCCCGTGCTCACCGCCATCGGTCTGCGCTTCGGCAGCCTGCTGGCCGGCGCGGCGCTGGTAGAGACCATCTTCACCATCCAGGGCATCGGCAGTTTCCTGGTGGACAGTGTGAATGGCCGCGACTATCCCGCCATCCAGAGCACGGTGCTCGTTCTGGCTGCTTCCTTCGTGATCGTGAACACGCTGGTGGACATCATCTACGGCCTGGTCGATCCCCGGGTCAAATACGATTGAGGAGGCAGCGGAATGAAATCACCCATCGTCCGGCGCTTTTTGAAGCGCAAGGTTTCCATCATTGGCCTGGCCGTGCTGCTGGCCTTTTTTCTGATGGCGCTCATCGGCCCCTTCCTGTGCAGCTACGACCCCCTTGGGCAGGATACCAGCATGATCAGCCAGGGCCCCAGCGCCGAGCACTGGTTCGGCACTGACTACCTGGGACGCGACACCTTCACCCGCATCGTCTACGGCGCCCGCGTTTCACTGGGAATCAGTTTTGCGGGGGTGCTCTCCGGGTGCTTTGTGGGCATTATCCTGGGTGTGTGCGCCGGCTATTTCGGCGGCTGGGTGGACGCCGTCATCTCCCGTATCATCGACGTGCTGCTGGCCTTCCCGGGCCTTTTGCTGGCCATCGTCATTGTGGCCATCCTGGGCAACGGCACCCAGAACACCGTCATCGCCATCGCCGTGTTCGCGGTGCCTTCCATCGCCCGCATGGTGCGCGGCGTGGTCATCTCCAACAAGGATGCGCAGTACATCGGCGCGGCCAAGGTGATGGGCGAGTCCGACGGGCAGATCATCCTCACGCACATCATCCCGAACTCCGTGTCCCAGATCATCGTCAACGTCACGCTGAACCTGGGCACCGCCATCCTGACTTCCTCGTCCCTGTCCTTTCTGGGCATGGGCGTGCAGCCGCCCAGCCCCGAGTGGGGCGCCATGCTCAACAAGGCGAAAGAGGTCATCCGCACCAATCCCTGGGAGGCCATCTTCCCCGGCCTGGTCATCACCCTGGTGGTGATGAGCTTCAGCCTGGTGGGCGACGGCCTGCGGGACGCGCTGGACCCCAAACTGAAGAATGTATCCTGAATGCGGACGAAAGAGAGAACGGCTATGCAAGAAATGGTATTGCAGGTGAGGGACCTGAAAACCTATTTTTACACGGAGGAAGGCACCGTCCCCGCCGTGGACGGCCTGGACTTCGACCTTCACAAGGGCGAGACGCTGGCCATCGTGGGCGAATCCGGCTGCGGCAAAAGCGTGACCAGCCTGTCCATCCTTCGCATCGTGCCCACCCCGCCGGGCAGGATCCTGGACGGCGAGATCCTCTACAAGGGCGAAGACCTTTTGAAAAAGACCGAAAAGCAGATGCGCAGCATCCGGGGCAACGAGATCTCGATGATCTTTCAGGAGCCGCTGACCAGCCTGAACCCGGTGTTCACCATCGGCCGGCAGATCACCGACATCCTGTGCATGCACCAGGGCATGAAACGCAAGGAGGCCTACGAAAAGGCGGTGGAGATGCTCAAAAAAGTGCGCATCCCCTCGCCGGAAAAGGTGGTCAACGATTACCCGCACCAGCTTTCCGGCGGCATGCGCCAGCGCGTGATGATCGCCATGGCCCTGGCCTGCAACCCGGGCATCCTCATCGCCGACGAGCCCACCACCGCCCTGGACGTTACCATCCAGGCGCAGATCATGCACCTGCTGGCCGATCTGAAAGAAGGGCAGGACACCTCCATCATCCTCATCACCCACGACCTGGGCGTTGTGGCCCAGATCGCCCAGAGCGTGATGGTCATGTACGCGGGCCAGGCGGTGGAGTACGCCGGCGTAAAAAGCATCTTCAAGGATCCGCTGCATCCCTATACCCGGGGCCTTCTGAAGTCGCTGCCGGTGCTGGGCGAGGAGAAAGATTCCCTCTACAGCATCAAGGGCAACATCCCCAGCCCCAAGGACTACCCCGAGGGCTGCCGCTTCGCGCCCCGGTGCGAAAAGGCCTGCGAGAAATGCCGCAAGGCCCCGCCGCCGCTGACGGCCCTGCCCGACGGGCGCAAGGTGCGCTGCTGGATCTATGCGGGAGGTGAAAACGATGAATGATGTGCTGCTGGAAGTCAAGGACCTGAAGGTCTATTACCCGGTCAAAACCAAGTCCATCATCCCCCGCAAGGCATGGGTCAAGGCGGTGGACGGCATCAGCTTCCAGGTGCGCCGCAAGGAGGCCTTCGGCATCGTGGGCGAATCCGGCTGCGGCAAATCCACCACCGGCCACGCCATCGTGGGCCTGCTGAAGGCCACCTCCGGCGACATCCTCTACGAGGGCGAGTCGCTGGTGCAGGGCAAAAACGCCCTCAGCCGCGAGCGGGCCAAAAAGCTGCAGATCATCTTTCAGGACCCTTATTCCTCCCTGGACTCCCGCTTCACCGTGGGCCGCTGCATCCGCGAGCCGCTGGACGTGCACCGGATCGGCACCCCCGCCGAGCGAAATGCCCGGGTGGAGGAGCTGATGCGGGAGGTGGGCCTCAACCACGAGCAGATCACCCGCTATCCCCACGAGTTCTCCGGCGGCCAGCGCCAGCGCATCGGCATCGCCCGGGCCCTGGCCCTCAACCCCGGCCTCATCATCTGCGACGAGCCGGTCTCGGCGCTGGATGTGTCCATCCAGGCACAGATATTGAACCTGATGCAGGAACTCAAGGAGAAACATGGCCTGACCTACATCTTCATTTCCCACAACCTGAGCGTGGTGCACCACCTGTGCGACCGCATCGCCGTGATGTATCTGGGCAATGTGGTGGAGATCGCCGGCAAAAAACAGCTCTTCGACGACCCCCGCCATCCCTACACCCAGGCGCTGCTGGACGCCATCCCTGTGCCGGACCCCGAGCGGGCCGCCATGAGCGGCGAGCTGGAGGGCGACGTGCCCAGCCCGCTGAACCCGCCCAGCGGCTGCTGTTTCCACACCCGCTGCAAGTACGCCACCGAGCGCTGCGCGAGGGAGAAGCCCGTGCCGGTGGAAGTGGAACCCGGTCATCAGGTGGCCTGCCACCTGTGCGCCGCCGAATGACGTATCTTTTGCCTCACAGGGGCATGGATATAAACTGAAAAAGGAGAGAAGAAATCATGAGAAAGTCAAAGCTTCTTGCCCTTGCGCTCGCTGCGGCCATGAGCGTTTCCCTGCTGGCCGGCTGCGGCTCCTCGGGCAGCTCCACCCCCGCCTCCGGCGGGACCTCCGGCGACGCTGCGGGCGTGACCTACAAGGATACCATCACCATCGCCGCCGCCAACGACCAGAACTACATGGACGGCCAGATGAACAACAGCAACGACGTGTACCTGCGCGCCGTGTACTCCCAGCTGGTCCGCCGCACCCCGGACAACGAGCTGGTGGGCGACCTGGCTGAAAGCTGGGAGGTCTCGGATGACGGCTGCACCTGGACCTTCCACCTGCGCCAGGGCGTGAAGTTCCACAGCGGCAAGGAGCTGACCGCCGCCGACGTCAAGGCCAGCTACGACCGCCTGCTGGACGAGGAGAACCCCGTCCGTTACAGCAGCCTGGTGGCCGGCTACATCTCCGAGTGCAACGTGGTGGATGACTACACCGTCCAGCTGGTCACCCCCACCCCCATTGCGCCCTTCCTGGCCAACCTGACCCACCGCTCCAACCTGATCCTGAATGCCGACTACATCGAGCAGTACGGCACCGAGCTGGGACTCACCGCCGAGTCGGTGGACGGCACCGGCCCCTATAAGCTGGCCTCCTGGGACCGCGACCAGGAAATGGTGCTGGAGCGCTTTGACGACTACTACGCCGGCGCCGTGCCCACCAAGACCATCGACATCCTGATCGTCACCGACGCCAATGCCCGTCAGGTGGCCCTGGAGACCGGCGAGGTGGACATCACCACCGTGGCCACCAGCGAGGTGCCCGCCCTGATGGAGAACGAGGACCTGCAGATCCGCATGTTCCAGGGCATCGGCGCCCACGGCCTGCAGTTCAACTGCGCCAACGAGTACCTGAAGGACACCCGCCTGCGCCAGGCCGTGAGCTACGCCATCGACCGCCAGGCCATCATCGACGCCCTGTACTCCGACATCGGCGAGGTGGCCGCTACCGCCCCCGTGAACTCCAACGTCTGGGGCTACTATGATTTCGGCGTCATCGAGCAGGACCAGGAGAAGGCCAAACAGCTGATGGCAGATGCCGGCTATCCCGACGGATTTGAGTTCTCCATCATGGTGCTCCCCACCTACAACAAGAGCCTGGAGACCTGCGAGATGATCGTCGCCGACCTGGCCGAGGTGGGCATCACCGCCACCATCGAGACGGTGGACAACGCCACCTTCAACGGCGCCATGGGCAACCGCAGCTACCCCGGCGAGGACTTCCCCTGGGGCATGTTCTTCATGGGCTACGGCGCCGGCACCGCTGACTGCGACGAGGGCCTGCGCCGCATCTGGGAGACCAGCCCCGACGGCAACAACAACAACAACTACGGCTGGTACTCCAACGAGACCGTGGACGAGCTGCTGAACGCTGCCGCCGTGGAGATGGACGAGGAAGCCCGTCTGGAGCTCTACAAGCAGGCCCAGCAGATCCTCTACATCGACGACCCCGCCGCGGTGTGGACCAACGATCGCCTGAACGTGTGGGCCATGAGCAACAAGGTGGAAGGCTTCAACGTGAACGTGAACAACGCCATCTTCTTCACCGACCTGCGCTGCGCCGAGTGATCCCGGGCCCGAAACGGAACAACTGACGCAAAAGGGCCTTCAGCCGTCGGGCGACCGGCTGTGCTGAAGGCCTTTTCTGCGCCCGCGCGCAGGCGCCGGACGGTTGCGGGCGGCGCCTGCGCGTGGTATAATGAAACCAAAGAAAACGTCAATTCGCAAAAGCCGGAGAGGCGCCCCCCGCCACGAGCCTTTGCAGAACGGGATATTCGTATGAAATACGCGTCAAAAGTCGACCTTGTGTACAAGTCGATCGTCAACGGCATAAAAAAAGGCAATTACCTGCCCGGCGACCGCATCGTCATCAGCCGGGTGGCCCGGGAAAACGGATGCAGCGAGATCCCCGTGCGGGAGGCGCTGCGCCGGCTGGAAAGCGAAAAGCTGGTGGAACTGCTGCCCAACCGGGGCGCGGTGGTCTCCCGGGTGAGCAAGTCCTTCCTGCGGCAGCTGTTTGCGGTCAAAGCCATTCTGGAAGGCGGCGCGGTCCGCCTCGCGGCCGACACCATTACCCCCGCCCAGTGCGAGAAGCTGCGCGCGCTTGCGCGGGAGATGGTGGCCGCCTTCGAGGCGGGCAATCTGAAACAGTGCTCCGCGCTGAACCACAAATTCCACATCACCCTCTACCGCGCCACCGGGAACGATGTGCTGGTGAGCTACATCGACGAACTGTGGAACAAGTGGCCTACCGGCCACTACGCCAACGCGATCCCCGACGACTGGTACAAGATCTCCATGCAGCAGCATTTTCAGCTGCTGGACGCGCTGGAGGCCGGCGACAAGGACAGGGCGGAAGAGATCATCCGCTACCACAAGTGGGGCGCGCTGGAAAACATGGGCCGCCGCCGCGAAAACGCCCGCGGCATCGCGGAATAAAGCGCGCCGCCGCGCAGGAAAAACAAAACAGCGCCTTCCAAAGGCTGGCATCAGCCCGGAAAGCGCTGTTTTTTTGCGAAAAGGTCATCCCACCCGGTAAACGACGTATTCTCCCTGCCGGAACACCTCGGCGCAGTTGCGCTGATACCAGCCCTCGTCGGCGGCGAATTCGCTGCGCTCATAGCCGCTGAACACCACATAGTCCACGCCCCACTCTTCCAGCAGGGCGGCGCCGGGCGTTTCGTACATCGCCTTCGCCGCCGCCTGCTGGCCGGCGTAGTCAAGGCCGTGGTAGTAGAGATAGCTGGGGCTGCCGCAGAGGACGGTGCGCCCGGCGAGACTGGCCACCGCGTTGATGTGCTGGGTGCCGGTCAAAAACAGGGCGTGGGGGCCGGTCTCCTCCTTCGCCCATTCGCCCGCGGCGATGGCGTCGGCGGAAAACTGCTGGTATTCGCTCACCAGCTCCCGGCCCACCGTCAGCACGCTGCCGAAGGTGGCCAAAAACACCAGCGCGCCTGCCAGCGCCGCCCCGGCGGCTCGCTTGGGCAGTTTTTTCACCAAGCGGAAAAGCAGCCCTGCCACCAGGATGCAGCCCAGCAGATGCCAGACGAACAGGAGCTTGTTGTTGTCGTAGTCGTTGGGCTGGAACACCACGAACTCGCTCAAAAGCAGGATGGCCAGCCCGCCGCCATAAAACCAGCGCAGAGGTTTTTTTGCGGCAAAAAAGGCGGGGATGAGCAGAAGATACACCACCCCGATGTTCTTGATGTAGAACCAGAAGTAGTTGTCGCCCTCGTTGGCCCAGTTGAAGGAAAGGCGCAGGAAACGCTCGCCCTCCTGCACGCCGGGCAGGATCTCGCCCAGCATCTGGGGCAGCCACGCCGCCGCGCACACCGCCGCCAGCGCCAGCCAAGGGAAAAGGGCTGCCCGGCTGCGCCCGGCGAGCAGCTGGCGGAAAAACAGCACGACGCAGATGAGCGCCAGCGCCAGCGCCGCGTGGGTCTGGGTGAGGGGCAGGGGCGCGGCCAGCAGGGCGATGGCGGGCCAGAGCTGGCGTCGGTTTTCCAGCGCGAAGGCCGCCAGCAGCGCCAGGGCGGGGAAGAGCAGCGCCCAGCCGAACAGGGTGGCCCGCTGGGGCACCAGCAGGTCCACGATGGGGTTCACCCAGCGGATGTTCTCCTCCACATAGTTGGTGGGCGTCTCATAAAAGGCGGTGAAGATGCGGGTGAAGTTGCCCTTTTCGCCGCCCAAAAAATAAACAAAGCCGAAGCCGCTGCCCATGAAGAACAGCCAGAAGGCAAGGCTGGCCGCCCCGGCGCTTTTCAAAAGCCGCTTCGCCAGCAGCCAGGCCCCGCCGAACACCGCCGGCAGCGCCGCGAACTGGGGCAGCAGGCAGGCAAATTTAAGCCCCGCCCCCAGCAGCAGGAACACGCTGGAAACGCTTTCGCACAGATAATGGTAGCCCGCCGCCGTCTGCCCCGCCAGCAGCGAAAAGCCCGGCGGGAAGCCCCCCTGCTGGGCCAGCGACTGGATGAGGGCCAGGTGCATGGGCAGGTCGCCATAGGTGCTCTGGCCGCACCAGTAGGCCCCGTCCTTCAAATGTAGGGTGTGGGTGAACAGCAGCCAGCCGGTGAGGGCCGCCGCGGGCAGCACGCACAGCCAGAACCCCTTTTCCACCCCTTTGCCCCTGGCCGTGCCCGCCGCGGGCAGCCAGCCCCACACCGCCGCCGCCCCAGCAGCGGCCAGGGCGGCGAGGGCGGCGGGCAGGGTGAAATCGAACGCCAGCGCCGCCAGGGCGGGCAGCCCCGCCAGCAGCGCCGTGGCAAAGGCGCTTGCCAGCACCACCCGCTCCTGCGGGTCAGAATGGGGCACAAGGCGGCGGGCAAGGCCCGCCCCCGCCGCCAGGAACACCCCCATATACAAAAGGCTCAGCACATTGCCCATCATACGCCCTCCAAATCGAAGGGGGGCGTGTACTCCTCCTTCGCGCTGCTCTTTTCCTGCATGTAGCCTTCCGTCAGGCCCAGCTCCACCGCCCGGCCGATGACCTGCCGGTACTCCCAGGTGGAGATGCGCCGGTCCAGCGGCTTCATCTCCTTCGCTTTATAAAAAGGTGTGTACTGGCTCATCAGGCTGGGGATGAAGCTGCCCTTTGGAAGGCCGGCCATCCAGTCCAGCACGGCGAGGCTGTCCGCAAGAGCGCCCGGCAGCGCCAGATGTCGCAGGATGACCCCCCTTTGCAGATAGCCCTCTTCGCCGAACGCCGGCGGCCCCGCCTGTTTCAGCATGGCCTTCACTGCCTTTTCGCAAACGGTGAAATAATCCGCCGCATCCGAATACTTTTTGGAGAGTTCTGATGAAATATACTTAACGTCGCAGAGCCACACGTCCACATAGCCCTTCAAAGCGGCCACCGTCTCCACTGTTTCGTAGCCGCCGGTGTTCCACACCACCGGCAGGGCCAGGCCCCGGGCGCGGGCCGAATCCAGCGCGGCGGTCACCCAGGGCAGCCACTGGGTGGCGGTGACGAGGTTCAGGTTGGCCGCGCCCTTTGCCTGCAATTCCAGAAAGATGTCCGCAAGGCGCTTTTCGTCGATGCCCTTGCCCAGCCCCTGCCGGCTGATAGGATGGTTCTGGCAGTAGCAGCAGCCCAGCGGGCAGCCGGTGAAGAACACCGTGCCGCTGCCTTTTTTGCCGCTGATGCAGGGCTCCTCCCAGAAATGGAGGGCCGCCCGGGCGGCGCGCAGCTGCCCGCCGGCGCCGCAGCGCCCGGCGCGTTTTGTGCGGTCCGCGCCGCAGCGGCGGGGACACAGTTCGCAGTGGGTGGGGATGAGCATGAGACACGACCTTTCCCGTGGATTTAAATTTTCCGTGAACATTGTACCATATTTCACCCCCGGTGTGGTATAATGGCCCTGAAAGCTGATCGTGCAATCTTTCACTGCAAAAAGACAAATGAAAGGACGGATGTCATGCGATCCGGTGCGGATAAGCTGCGCAAAGATCTGAAATACCTGACCCTGCTGGCGCGGGAGTACCCCTCCATCGCCAGCGCCTGCAGCGAGATCATCAACCTGCAGGCCATCCTCAAGCTGCCAAAAGGCACCGAGCATTTCATGAGCGACCTCCACGGGGAGGCCGAAGCCTTCACCCACATCATGAACAACGCCTCCGGGGTCATCAAGGAGAAGGTGGACCGGGTGCTGGGGGAGGAGGCGGGCGAGGCGGAACGGGCGGAATTCGCCACCCTCATCTATTATCCCGGCCGCAAGCTGGACGAGCTGAAGGCCCGCCAGACCGACCTGCCCGCCTGGTACCGGCGGACCCTCTTCCGCCTCATCGACGTCTGCCGGGTGGTGTCCAGCAAGCACACCCGCAGTTTTGTGCGCAAGCGGCTGCCCAAAAACTACGCCTACATCCTGGACGAACTGCTCCACGCCCATTTTGAGGACCACGACAAGGAATTCTACTACAACGAGATTCTGAACAGCATCCTGGCGGTGGACCGGGCAGACGACTTCATCGAGGCGCTGTGCGAACTCATCAAGACGCTGGCGGTGTTCAAACTGCATATCCTGGGCGACATCTATGACCGGGGCCCCCGGCCGGACCTCATCATGGAGCAGCTGATGGCCCACCACTCGGTGGACATCCAGTGGGGCAACCACGACGTGGTCTGGATGGGCGCGGCGGCGGGCAGCCCGGTGTGCATCGCCACCGTGCTGCGCACCACCCTGGCCTACAACAACCTGGAGGCGGTGGAGGACGGCTACGGCATCAACACCCGCCCCCTGGCCCTCTTTGCCGAAAACACCTACCGGGACTGCGACATCCACCATTTCTACCCCAAGGTGGACGAGAGCCGCGGGCCTTACCACCGCGGCGAGCTGGCCCGCGTGGCCCGCATGCACAAGGCCATCGCCGTCATCATGTTCAAGCTGGAGTGCGCCGTCATCGACCGCAACCCCGACTTTGAGCTGGAAGGGCGGGACTTTCTGCGCCGCATCGACTTTGCGGCGGGCACCGTGGAGGTGGAGGGCAAACGCTACCCTTTGCAGGACGACGACCTGCCCACCGTGGACCCGGCAGACCCCGCCCGCCTCACCCCCGCGGAGGAGGAGGTGCTGGCCTCGCTGCGGCGCTCCTTCACCGACAGCGAGCGCCTGCAGCGCCATGTGCGCTTCCTTTATGCCAAGGGCGGCGTGTACCACATCGAGAACGGAAACCTGATGTTCCACGGGGCCATCCCCCTCACCGAGTCCGGCAGCTTCCAGGTGGAGACCTTCGAGCAGCACGGCTATGCCGGGCGGGCCCTGATGGACTACTGCGACGAGCGGGCCCGGCGGGCCTATTTCTCTCCCGAGGGCAGCGAGGCCTGGCAGACCGGGTGCGACTTTTTGTGGTATCTGTGGTGTGGCAGGCTTTCGCCCCTTTACGGCCGGGCCAAGATGACCACCTTCGAGCGGCTTTTTGTGGCGGACAAAGCCACCCATGCCGAGCCCAGCAACCCTTATTACCGCTTCGTGAACGACACCCGCATGGACCGGGCCATCCTGGCGGAGTTTGGCCTGGACCAGGCCCGCAGCCACATCGTCAACGGCCATGTGCCGGTGCGGGCGGTGGAAGGGGAGACCCCGGTGAAGGGCTCCGGGCGGATGATCCGCATCGACGGCGGCTTCTGCCGCGCCTACCACGTGCGGACCGGCATCGCCGGCTACACCCTGGTCTACAACAGCCGGGGCCTTTCCCTGCGGGCGCACCAGCCCTTTGAAACGGTGGAAAAGGCCATCCGAGAGAACCTGGACATCGTCTCCAGCGTGGATGTGTTCGAGACCACCAAAACGCGGGTGCTGGTGGGCGACACCGACAACGGCCGCAAGCTGGCCGCCGACGTGGAGGACCTAAAGCGCCTGGTGGCCGCCTACCAGACCGGCCTCGTGAAAGAGCGCCCCGAGGGCTGACGGGCCCTTTTCCCATAGCGGTTTTATTGATAAAAAGGAGAGGATCGATATGTCTACCCCCCACAACAAGGCCGAACTGGGCCAGATCGCCAAGACCGTGCTGATGCCCGGCGACCCGCTGCGGGCCAAATTCATCGCCGAGACCTTCCTGGAAGGGCCCGTGCTTTTCAACGACGTGCGGGGCATGCTGGGCTACACCGGCGCCTACCAGGGCAAACAGGTGAGCGTGATGGGCAGCGGCATGGGCATGCCCAGCATCGGCATCTACTCCCACGAGCTCTACGCCCAGTACGGCGTGGAGAACATCATCCGCATCGGCTCCGCCGGCTCCTACACCGACAAGGCCAAACTCTACGACGTGGTGCTGGCCACCGCCGCCTATTCCGAGAGCAGCTACGCCAGAACTATGTCCGGCTTTGAGGGCGACACCACCCTGCCCAGCGCCGAGCTGAACGACCGCCTGCGCAAAAGCGCCGCCGCCCAGGGCATCCCCCTGGTGGAGGGCGTCATCCACTCCAGCGACGTGTTCTACCGCCACGACAGCCGCAAAAACCCCGCCTACTGGGAACTGCTGCGGGACGAAAAGGGCTGCGTGGCCGTGGAGATGGAGAGTTTCGCCCTCTTCCACAACGCCGCCGTGCTGGGCAAAAAGGCGGCCTGCATCCTCACCATCTCCGACAGCTTCGTCAGCCCGGAGATCACCACCCCCGAGCAGCGCCAGACCACCTTCACCAACATGATGAAGATCGCCCTGGGCGCCGCCGAATAAGGAAGGAGCCCCCCACAATGACCAAACAGGAACTCATCCGCGCCGCCTTTGCCGCCCGGGTAAAGGCCTACGCGCCCTATTCCCGCTTCAAGGTGGGCGCGGCGCTGGAAGCGAAGGACGGCCGGGTGTTCACCGGCTGCAACATCGAAAGCGCCACCTACACCCCCACCTGCTGCGCCGAGCGCACCGCCCTGGTCAAGGCGGTGAGCGAGGGCGCGCGGGAATTTTCTCGCATCGCCATCGTGGGCGCGGCCGAGGGCAAGGTGAACACCCTGGTCACCTCCCCCTGCGGGGTGTGCCGCCAGTTCCTCTATGAGTTCGGCGGCGACGGGCTGGAGGTCATCCTGGCCAAAAGCGAGGAGGACTATCTGGAAATGACCCTGGGCGAGCTTCTGCCCATCGGGTTCGGGCCCGCCAACCTGGAGTGAAAATCGTCTGCCGGCGCGAAAAAGCGCGGCGCTTTTCGCCCTGTGTAACTTTTTGTAACTGTCTCTTTTGCCCCGAAATCATTGAAAACCGGGGCCAAGGGCGGTATACTTAAATTGCGCGGCCGGGCTGACGAACGCCCGGCACACAAAGACCGGCCGGCCTGCCGGGCCGCCGGCCGAAAAAAGAAAAGGAGAGTCAAGCATGAAGAAGTTTATCGCTCTTGTCATGGCTGCGGCGATGGCTCTGTCTCTGGCTGCCTGCGGCGGTACCCCTGCGTCTACCCCCGCTTCCACCCCTGCCAGCGAGCCCACCTCCGCCTCCACCCCCGCCAGCGAGCCTGCTGCTCCCGAGACCGTCTCTGCCGACGACATCGAGGACAACATGACCAGCGCTGACGGCACCTATGAGATCGCTTTCATCACCGATGTGGGCCAGCTGAAGGACAAGTCCTTCAACCAGGGCACCTACGACGGCGTCAAGCTGTACGCCGCCGCCAACGGCCTGAGCTACAAGTACTACCAGCCCGCCAACGGCGATCAGGCCACCGACGACGACCGTTACGACGCGATGAAGGCCGCTGTTGAGGGCGGCGCGAAGGTGGTCGTTTGCGCCGGCTTCATGCAGGAGACTGCTCTGAAGCGCGCCGCTGCCGAGTTCCCCGAAGTTCCCTTCGTCTTCATCGACGGCTACCCCCTGACCGATGAAGAGGGCAACACCCTGACCAACGTTGCCGCCATCGCCTTCCAGGAAGAGCAGGCTGGCTACTTCGCCGGCTACGCCGTTGTGAAGGACGGCTTCGAGAAGCTGGGCTTCTCCGGTGGCGGCGGCGGCACCAACCCCGCCTGCTGCCGTTTCGGCTACGGCTTTGTGCAGGGCGCCAACGCTGCCGCTGCCGAGCTGGGCAAGACTGTTGACATGAACTTCTCCTGGGAGTACGGCGCTTCCTTCGGCGCTTCTCCTGAGCTGCAGACCATGATGGAAGGCTGGTACGCCAACGGCACCGAGATCGTGTTCGCCTGCGGTGGTTCCATGTTCCAGTCCATCTCTGCTGCCGCTTCCGCCAACGACGGCTATGTGGTCGGCGTTGACGTGGACCAGGCCAGCCAGTCCGACACCGTTGTGACCAGCGCCATGAAGGGTCTGGCCGACGCTGTGCAGTGGGCTGTTGCCAAGGTCTACGACGACACCTTCTCCGAGATCGGCGGCGTTGCCACCAGCCTGGGCGTTGCCGAGCATGCTGTGGGCCTGCCCACCGCCGAGAGCTCCTGGCGTTTTGAGACCTTCACCGCGGACGAGTACAACGCTCTGTACGAGAAGGTCCTGAACGGCGAGCTGACCATCGACAGCGATTACAACAACCTGGAGCAGGAGTACTCCAACCTGAACCTGAACATCATCTGATCGTCTCTTTTGATGTGACCGGCGGGGGCGAAGGCAAGTGCCTTCGCCCCCACTTTTTGTACTGCTGAACGGGTGGGAAATTTCTTGTGTTTTGCCCGGGTCTACGGTATAATAAAAATTGTTACAAACGCACATTTTATGCGGAGGAGGCGGGACCAGAATCATGCAAACCGAGAACATCATCGAGATGTTGCACATCACCAAAGAGTTCCCCGGTATCATCGCCAACGACGACATCACCCTTCAACTGCGGCGGGGTGAGATCCACGCCCTACTGGGCGAAAACGGCGCAGGCAAATCCACGCTGATGAGCGTGCTGTTCGGCCTGTACCAGCCGGAACAGGGCGAAATTCGCAAGAACGGCGAAGTCGTGAAGATCAACAACCCCAACGACGCCACGGCCCTGGGCATCGGCATGGTGCACCAGCACTTCAAGCTGATCGACGTGTTCACCGTGCTGGACAACATCATCCTGGGCGCCGAGACCACCCGGCTGGGCTTTTTGCAGAAAAAGCAGGCCCGGGCGAAGGTGCAGGCCCTGAGCGAAAAATACGGCCTCAAAGTCGACCTGGACGCCAAGGTGGAGGACATCACCGTTGGCATGCAGCAGCGTGTGGAGATTTTGAAGATGCTCTACCGCGACAACGAGATCCTCATCTTCGACGAGCCCACCGCCGTGCTCACGCCCCAGGAGATCGACGAGCTGATGAACACCATGCGGGAGTTTGCCAAAGAAGGCAAGAGCATCCTGTTCATCTCCCACAAGCTCAACGAGATCATGGCCGTGGCCGACCGGGTCACCGTTCTGCGCAAGGGCAAGTACATCGGCACCGTGAACACCGCCGAGACGGACAAGCAGTCCCTCTCCAACATGATGGTGGGCCGTCCCGTGCAGCTGGAAGTGGTGAAGGATGAGGCGAAACCCGGCGAAACGGTGCTCAAGGTGGAACACTTCTCCATGCCCGGCAAAGGCGGCCACAAGCACAACGCGGTGAACGACGTGAGCTTTGAGGTGCGCGCGGGCGAGATCGTGTGCATCGCGGGCATCGACGGCAACGGCCAGACCGAGTTCATCCACGGCCTCACCGGCCTGGAAAAATCCAATGGCGGCCACATCACCCTCTGCGGCAAGGACATCACCCATGCTTCCATCCGCCGCCGGGGCGAAGCGATGAGTCACATCCCCGAGGACCGGCACAAGCACGGCCTGGTGCTGGACTTCACCCTGGAGCAGAACATGGTGCTTCAGACCTACCTCGAGCCCCGTTTCCAGAATTTCGGATTCATCAATGACGGCGCGGTGCGTTCCTACGCCGAAAAACTGATCGCCCAATACGACGTGCGCAGCGGCCAGGGCCCCGTGACCATCGCCCGCAGCATGTCCGGCGGCAACCAGCAGAAGGCCATCATCGCCCGCGAGCTGGACCGCCAGAAGCCCCTGGTGGTGGCGGTGCAGCCCACCCGCGGCCTGGACGTGGGCGCCATCGAGTACATCCACGGCCAGCTGGTGGCCCAGCGGGACGCTGGCAAGGCGGTGCTGCTGGTCAGCCTGGAGCTGGACGAGGTGATGAGCCTGTCCGACCGCATCCTGGTGATGTACGAGGGCGAGATCGTGGGCGAGCTTGACCCCAAGGCCACCACGGTGCAGGAGCTGGGCCTCTACATGGCCGGCGCAAAACGAGCAAAGAAGGAGGGTGAGGGCGCATGAACGGAGGACTTTCCAAACTGTGGCAGAAGGACGGCGCCAAGTCGGTGCTGGCCTCGCTGATCTCCATTCTCATCGGCATGGCCGTGGGCGGCGTCATCATCCTGGTGGTGGGCCTGGGCAACAAGAATCTGGGCCTTTCCGGCGCGTGGGAAGGCATCCGCCTGGTGTTCGGCGGCCTGTTCAGCACCGGCCGCAACGCCGCTGGCCAGCTGACCTTCGGCTTCAACCCCACCAGCGTGGGCAACATGCTGTTCCGTGCCACCCCGCTCATCCTCACCGGCCTGTCGGTGGCGGTCGCTTTCAAGACCGGTCTGTTCAATATCGGCGCCCCCGGCCAGTACCTGATGGGCACCGCCGCCACCCTGATGCTGGCGCTGGGCATCCCCACTGAAACGGTGCCCGCCCCGCTGGTGTGGGTCATCGCCTTTTTGGGCGGCATGCTGGCGGGCGCTTTGTGGGGCTGCATCCCCGGCATCGTCAAGGCTTTCCTCAACATCAACGAGGTGCTGGCCTGCATCATGACCAACTGGATCGCCGCCAACCTGGTGACCTGGATGTTCGACGGCAGCGACTTCCGCAACCTGGTGGAGAACACCAAGAGCGGCTACATCTACAAGACCAGCTACAACGGCGTACAGACCGCAAAACTCGGCCTGGACAAGCTGTTCCCGGGTTCTCAGGTGAACGGCGGCATCATCGTGGCCATCGTCATCGCCATCCTGGTCTATGTCCTGATGAACAAGACCACCCTGGGCTATGAGCTGAAGGCCTGCGGCGCCAACCGCCATGCGGCCCGCTACGCCGGCATCAGCGACAAGCGCAACATTGTTCTGAGCATGGCCATCGCCGGCGCGCTGTCCGGCGCGGCCGCCTCCCTCTATTATCTCGCCGGCAACACCGAGTTCTTCTGGTCCACCTACCAGACCCTGCCCGCCACCGGCTTCAACGGTATCCCCGTGGCGCTCCTGGCGGCCAGCAACCCCATCGGTGTCATCTTCACCGGCTGCTTCATGTCCATGCTGGACATCGTGGGCCTGCAGCTGACCAACCTGACGGCCTACAACGAGTACATCACCGACGTTATCATCGCCGTGATCGTCTACCTCAGTGCCTTCTCGCTGGTCATCAAGCTGTGGCTCAGCGGCCGCGGCAAAAAGCACAAGGCGGCCCCCGCGGCGGCCGCCGCCCCGGCTCCCGCGCCGGACACACCGGCTGACGCCCCCGACGGGGCCCAGGACGCGAAAGGAGGCGAGGCGAAATGACCTTTCTGATCCAACAGACCCTGACCTATGCCGTGCCTCTGATGATCGTGGCGCTGGCGGGCGTTTTCGCCGAGCGCAGCGGCATCATCAACCTGGCGCTGGAAGGCATCATGATCTTCGGCGCATTCATCGGCGTGTTGTTCGTCAACCTCACCCAGAAAGCGGGCGTCTTTGCCGAGGCAAAGGCCGCCGGTGACTGGGTGGCCCTGCAGGGCTTCATGGTGCTGGCCATGCTGGTGGCGGCCATCATGGGCGCAGTGTTCTCGCTGCTGCTCTCCTTCGCCTCGGTGAACCTGAAGGCGGACCAGACCATCGGCGGCACCGCGCTGAACCTGCTGGCTCCCGCCCTGGTGCTGTTCTTCATCCGCATCATCGCCAACCAGAACACCCTGCAGATGGCCGAGGGCGACTCCGCCAGCTGGTTCATGATCAAGAAGAGCTTCTTTGGTTATGGCCGGGGCGACGAGATGGGCTTTTTCGGCAGCACCTTCATCGACAAGACCTATCTTGCCACCTACATCTGCATCCTGCTGTTCATCATTCTGTCCATCCTGCTCTACAAGACCCGCTTCGGCCTGCGCCTGCGCAGCTGCGGCGAGAATCCCCAGGCAGCGGACTCTCTGGGCATCAACGTCTACGTCATGCGCTACGCCGGCACCACCATCTCCGGCGCACTGGCCGGCATGGGCGGCTTCGTCTACGCGCTGACCACCGCCAACTGCGCCTCCACCGGCGACGTGGCGGGCTTCGGCTTCCTGGCCCTGGCCGTGATGATCTTCGGCAACTGGAAGCCCCTGAACATCGCCTGCTCGGCGCTGCTGTTCGGCCTGTTCAAGTGCATCGCCGCCTCCTACGCCAGCATCGACATCAACGGCGACGGCGTGTTCCTTCTGGCGGACCTGGGCGTCAGCCCCCATTTCTACCGCATGCTGCCCTACCTCATCACCCTGCTGGTGCTGGCATTCACCAGCAAGAAGAGCCGCGCCCCCAAGGCGGAGGGCATCCCCTACGACAAGAGCACCCGCTGAAATCTTCGCGCTCGATGCAAGCCTTCTGCGGGCGCCGCGAAAAGCGGCGCCCGCATTTTCTTAAAGCAAAATGTCAAAAACTCTTGACATGAGCCACCCCTCGTGGTATGCTGATAATGTCAAAAGAATTTGACATTTTGAAAAGGAGGCAGCGCAATGGATCCTGTAACGCAAGGCATGTTCACGTGGGAAAACTTTTTCCTGATTTTGTTTGGGCTTTTTCTGCTGGGCTCCATCCTTCTGGATGTGGCCATGGTGGTCTCGCTGATGCGGGTGGGGGATGAGCGCCGCCAGCTCATCGTCTGGAAGGCCGGGGCCTTCACGCTGCTCGTCACGGTGCTGACTCAGATATTTGATGTGGTGGAGGCGGTGGTGCGGGCCCAGAAGCTGCAGTCCAATCCCTTCATTGATCTCAGCGTTACCGCAGTGACCTACTTCGTGGTGCTGCTGGTGCTGAAGAAACGGTACGGTGATTTCGAACGTGGAAAATAAAATTCGCGAAATGCGCAGGGAAAAGGGCCTTTTGCAGGAACAGCTGGCCAAAAAGTGCGGTGTTTCCCGCCAGACCATCAACGCCATCGAGAACAACAAATACGACCCCACCCTGGCGCTGGCCTTCAAGCTGGCCCAGGAGCTGGGGGCTACCGTGGACGAGCTGTTCACGCCGGGCTGATCTCAGCCCGGCGTTTTTCGTTGGCAGCCGCCCGCCTTGCCTCTGGCCGGCGGGCCCCACGGCCTCGCCGCGCCCTTTTGGCAGCGCCGCGCTGAATTTGAACGGAATTTAAATTTTGTGTGAAACCCCTTGCTTTTTTGTGCAAAACGCGGTATAGTTAATTAGCACTCAAATGAACAGAGTGCTAAAATTATTCTGCTTTGATATTTTGAAATAAAGGGAGCGAACACACATGGCAGTGAAACAATTCAAGGCCGAAAGCAAAAAGCTGCTGGACCTGATGGTGAACAGCATCTACTCCAACAAGGAGATCTTCCTGCGCGAACTGATCAGCAACGCCAGCGACGCCATTGACAAGCTCTATTTCAAAAGCCTCACCGACCACTCGGTGCCCAGCCGCAAGGAGGACTACAAGATCCACCTGACGCTGGACAAAGACAACCGCACCATCACCCTCACCGACAACGGCATCGGCATGACCAGGGAGGAGCTGGAGAAGAACCTCGGCACCATCGCCCGCAGCGGCAGCTTCGACTTCAAGGCCGAGAACAAGGCCGAGGACATCGACATCATCGGCCAGTTCGGCGTGGGCTTCTACTCCGCCTTCATGGTGGCCAGCCGGGTCACGGTCATCAGCCGGGCCTTTGGCAGCGACACCGCCTGGAAGTGGGAGAGCAAGGGCGCCGAGGGCTACACCATCACCGAGGCGGACAAACCCGAGGTGGGCACCCAGGTCATCCTGGTGGTGAAGGAGAGCACCCCCGAAGAAAACTACGACCGCTTTTTGGACGAGTACACCCTGGTGGGCATCGTCAAGAAGTACAGCGACTATGTGCGCTATCCCATCCAGATGTACCGGGAAAAGACCCGCCAGAAGGAAAAGCCCGCCGACGCCGGCGAGGACTACACCCCCGAGTACGAGACCTACACCGAGCTGGAGACCCTCAACAGCATGGTGCCTCTGTGGAAGCGCACGAAGGGCGAAGTGACCGACGAGGAGTACAACCAGTTCTACAAGGACAAGTTCTACGACTTCACCGACCCCGCCCGGGTCATTGTGAGCCGCACCGAGGGCGCCGCCACCTACAACGCGCTGCTGTTCATCCCCGGCCGCGCGCCTTACGACTACTACACCCGCGACTACGAAAAGGGCCTGCAGCTCTATGCCAGCGGCGTGCTCATCATGGAAAAGTGCGCCGACCTTCTGCCGGACCATTTCAGCTTCGTCAAGGGCGTGGTGGACAGCCAGGACCTCTCCCTCAACATCAGCCGTGAGATGCTGCAGCAGGACGGGCGGCTCAAGCTCATCCGCTCAAGCCTTGAAAAGAAGATCAAGAACGAGCTGAACGCCATGAAAACCGGCGAGCGGGAGAAGTACGAGGCGTTCTTCAAGAACTTTGGCCGCCAGCTGAAATACGGCTGCTACGCCGACTACGGCATGCACGCCGACCAGCTGAAGGACCTGCTTTTGTTCTACAGCGCCCGGGAGAAGAAGATGGTCACCCTGGCGGAGTATGTGGAGAAGATGGGCGCGGACCAGAAGTTCATCTACTACGCCGCCGGCGATTCCGCCGACCGGCTGGCCAAGCTGCCCGCCGCCGAGCTGGTGCTGGACAAGGGCTTCGACGTGCTGCTGCTCACCGAGGACGTGGACGAATTCTGCCTGCAGATGCTGCGCCGCTACGGCGAGAAGGACGCGGAGAAGGAATTCAGGAACGTCTCGTCCGGGGACCTCGGCCTGGAGACCGAGGAGGAGAAGAAGGCCGCCGAGGAAAAGACCGAGGCCAACAAGGCCCTGTTCGACGCCATGAAGGAGGCGCTGGCGGGCAAGGTGGAGGCGGTGCGCCTGTCCACCCGGCTCAAGAGCCACCCGGTGTGCCTGTCCAGCGAAGGGCCCCTGTCCCTGGAGATGGAGAAGGTCCTCTCCGCCATGCCCGGCGCCGAGGGCGCGCCCAAGAGCCAGAAGGTGCTGGAGATCAACGCCGACCACCCCATCTTCGCCACCCTGCAAAGCCTGCAGGAAAAGGGCGAGACCGAGAAGCTGGGCAGATACGCCGGCATCCTCTACGACCAGGCACTGCTCATCGAGGGCCTGCCCATCGAAGACCCTGTGGCCTACGCCCAGGCGGTGTGCGAACTGATGCAATAAAAGTTTCGGGGCGGCCCGTCTTGGGGGCCGCCCCGCTTTTGTTTGCGCCGCAAATATGGTATACTAAACCCATGGAACGCCAACAGGCAGGGCCGGAACACGGCCCTGCGGGAAAGGATGGTCGATCAATGACACACATGAAAAAGGGTTTTCTGCTTTCGGCGCTGGCCTTCATGCTGCTGGGCCTGGCGCTGCTGCTCTGGCCGGAGGCCTCCCTGCGGCTGGTGTGCTATCTCTTTGGCGCGGTCATCCTCATCAAGGGCCTTTTAAGCATCTGGGGCTATGTGCGGGCCGAGGAGCGCTTTTTCTTTGACTATTTCGGCGTGGTGTTCGGCGTGGCCGCCAGCGCTCTGGGCGTGTTCCTGCTTTTTAAGCCGGACACGGTGGTCTCGGTGCTGCCCATCCTGGTGGGCATCTACGTCATCGTGGACGCGGTGGTGCGGCTGCAATCCGCCTTTGAGCTGCGCAAGATGGGCTACGCCCGCTGGTGGAGCTTCCTCGTGCTGGCGGGCCTGTCGGCGGCGCTGGGCGTGCTGATGATGGTCAATCCCTTCGAGACGGTGCAGCTGCTGGTGATGGCCATCGGCGTCATCCTGCTGGCGGAAGGGGCTCTCAGCCTCATCAGCGCGGTGTATGCCGCGGTGCTGATGCGGGGCCTGGAGCGCACCGCAAAGGACGCCGCCCGCCAGCTGGACAAGCTGACCGAAACGCTGGACGGCCGCCCCGCCCCCGGTTCCGGCCGCCCGGTGGACGTGGACTACAAAGACCTTTCCGATGAGGACCGCTGAGGTCCTGCCCGCGGGCGCGGCCCGGGCGGCGGCCCTGCGGCGGGCGGGCGACGCCTGCGGCTGTGCCGCTCTGGGCTATCTGGCGGCCCGCTCGGCGCTCACCGCCCTGGCGAACGCCCTGCTGGCCCTGCGTGTGCCGGGGGCCAGCCTTGCGAACCCGGCGGGCACCGGCCTTGCGGCGGCCATCCTTTTGCAGGCGGCGGTGAGCGCCTTGTCTCTCGCCGCGCCCTTTGCCCTGCTGCCCCTGACGGGCGGCGCGCCCGCCGCCTCGCCCCGCAGGCTGAACGCCGGGCAGTGGGCCGGGCTGTTCCTGCTGTTCTGGCTGCTGATGATGGCGGGCAATCTGCTGGCGGCGGCCTTTCCCGGCGCTGGCGGCGGGCCGATGGACCTGCCCGCTTCCGGCCTTGCGCTGGCGGCGGCCTGGCTGACGGTCTGCCTTGTGCCCGCCGTGGGGGAGGAACTGCTCTTCCGCGGCCTCTTGCAGGGGTGGCTGCGCCCCTTCGGCCCGGTGGTGGCCGTGGCGGGGCCGGCGCTGCTGTTCGCTTTGCTCCACGGGCGCGCGCCCTCGGTGGCGGCCGCGGCTTTCGGCGGCGCCGCGCTGGGCCTTGCCGCCCTGTGTTCCGGCAGCCTTGTGCCGGGCATGCTCTTCCATCTTTACAACAACACCCTGGCCTTCGCGGGGCAGTACTGCCAGCAGTACGGCGCGCCTCAGGTCATCTGCTATCCGCTGATGTTCCTGCCGCCCCTGGCGGCCCTGGCCTTCGCCCCCTGGCGGGCGCTGCCCGCCCGGAAAAAGGGCCGCCTGCATGGGCAGGGCGGGGACTGGCTGCGCCTTCTGCGCAGCCCCGGCTATCTGGCGGCGCTGGCGGTGCTGGCGGCCTTGAGCTTCTACAAGACCATTGGGGGATGAACCATGACCGATGAACAGCTGATGCGCCTTGCCCTCCAGCAGGCGAAGAAGGCCGCCGCCCTGGGCGAGGTGCCGGTGGGCGCAGTGGTGGCAAAGGACGGCGAGCCGGTGGCCATGGCCTGCAATACCCGGGAGACCGGCAAAAACGCCACCCACCACGCCGAGCTGCTGGCCATCGACGCCGCCTGCAAAGCGCTGGGCGGCTGGCGGCTGTGGCAGTGCGAGCTGTTCGTGACGCTGGAGCCCTGCCCCATGTGCAGCGGGGCCATCATCAACAGCCGCATCAGGCGGGTGGTCTACGGCGCGGCGGACCCCAAGGCGGGCTGCTGCGGCTCCCTCACCGACCTGTTCGCCCTGCCCTTCAACCACCGCCCCAAGGTGGAAGGCGGCCTGCTGGCGGAGGAGTGCGCCCAGCTTTTGAAGGAATTCTTTGCCGCCCTGCGCAAAAAACGGGAGGAAGCGCGATGAAAACGGTATTGATCACCGGCGCGGCCCGGGGCATCGGAGCCGCCGCCGCCGAAAGCTTTGCCGAGGCGGGCTATCAGGTGGTCGTCAACTACCTGCACAGCGCCGAAAAAGCCGAAGCCCTGGCCGCCCGCTGGCCCGGCCGGGCGCTGGCGGTGCAGGCGGACGTGGCCGACCCCGCCCAGGTGGAGGCGATGTTTGCCGCCGCCGAACAGGCTTTCGGCGGGGTGGACGTGCTGGTGTGCAACGCCGGCATCGCCGCCCAGAAGCTGTTCACCGACGTGACCGACGAGGAATGGCGGCGGATGCTGGATGTGCACCTTTCCGGCGCCTTCTACTGCTGCCGCCGTGCGCTGCCCCGCATGATTCGCCAAAAGTGGGGCCGCATCCTCACCGTCAGCTCCATGTGGGGGCAGGTGGGCGGCAGCTGCGAGGCGGCCTACTCCGCCGCCAAGGCGGGCCTCATCGGCCTGACCAAGGCGCTGGCCAGGGAAGAAGGCCCCAGCGGCGTCACCGTCAACTGCGTGGCCCCCGGCGTCATCGACACAGACATGATGGCCGCCTTCTCCGCCGAGGATAAGGAGGCCCTGGCCCAGGAAACGCCCCTGGGGGCGCTCGGCACCCCGAAGCAGGTGGCCGGCGCGCTGGTCTTTCTGGCCGGCGACGGGGCGGGTTACATCACCGGCCAGGTGCTGGGCGTCAACGGCGGCCTGGTGACTTAAAGGAACAAACGGCCTCTCTCTTTGCATACCATGGCAAAGAGGGGGGCTTTTTATGGAGATTTTCGAGACGGGCATCGACGTGTCCCGGTATCAGGGGAACATCGACTGGCAGCAGGTGGCGGCGGGCAAGCAGTTCGCCATCGTGCGGGCGGTGTCCTCGGGCAGCGGCGGGGTCTATGTGGACCCCTACTTTGAAAAGAACGTGGCCGAGGCTCACGCGGCGGGCATGCGGGTGGGCGTTTATTACTACACCTACGCCCGCACCGAGGCGGCGGTCATCAACGAGCTGGACGTGTTGCTGGGGGTGCTGGAGGGCCTGCGGCTGGAATACCCGGTGTTCGTGGATGTGGAGGCCTCCAGCCTGCAAACCCTGGGCCGCACCGAGCTGACCGGCCTTGTGCGCTTCGCCATGGACATTCTGGACCAAAAGGGCTGGTTCCCCGGCTTTTACACCTACACCAACTTCGCCCAGAACCACCTGAACATGGCCGAGCTGGCGGCCTATCCCTTGTGGATCGCCGATTACCGGGGCTATGTGGGCCATCAGGGCGGCTACGACATGTGGCAGTATTCCAGCACCGGCCGGGTGAACGGCATTTCCGGCAACGTGGACCTCGACTACAGCTACAAGGACTTTCTGCCCCTCATCAAGGCGGCGGGCAAGAACGGCTACTCCCAGGGGCCGGCCACCCTGCCGCTTGCGAACACCGAACTGGTGGTGTATCAGAGCGGGGCCATTTATTACTACGCGCCGGACCCGGCGGCCCTCTCGGGCACGCTGCCGGTGGGCCGCTATCCCGCTTTTGAGGTCACCGACGGCGAGTGGAACGGCGCGGTATGGGCAAAAATCGACTATCAGGCCGGGCAGTACTGGGCGCCGCTGCAGGCGGGGGTCACCGGCCTGGCAGAAATGGGCGGCGGGGACTGCGAGGCGGTGCGCGCCCAGCTGGAGCGGGCCCAGGAGCAGCTGGACCTGACCCGCCAGAGCCTCGACTGGCTGCTGGGCGAACTGGAAAGCTGAAAACACAGCTTGCGCATCGGCCCAAAGCAGGATACAATAAGGAAAAGCCCCCTTTTCGGGGCGAGAACACAAAAAGTGAGGGCTTGCAACCATGCAGCTTGATAAAAAGACCATCCGAACGCTGCTGCTCATGGCCAGCTTCTGCATCGTGCTCTATTGGGGGCTGCAAAACCTGGACCGGGTGGGCGTTATCCTGAACAGAGTGTGGGGCCTTATGTCGCCCTTTGTGGTGGGCGGCAGCCTGGCCTTTATCCTGAACGTGCCCATGCGGGCCATTGAAAAAAAACTGCCCCAAAAGATGGTAAAGATGCGCCGCGCGGCGGCCCTTGCCCTGACCCTGCTGGCGGTGCTGGGCGTGCTGGCGCTGGTGCTGCTGCTCATCCTGCCCCAGCTGGGCCGCACCATTGCCAGCATCGGCGCCCAGCTGCCCGGCTTTTGGGCCGGGTGCCAGAAATGGTTGGCGGACCTGATGGTGCAGTATCCGGTGCTGGAGGAGTGGGCTTCCATCGAGTTTATTACCGACTGGGAGGGCGCCATCACCGCCGTGGCAGACTGGTTCAAAAACGGCGGCTTCGCGCTGGTGGGCAACGCCGCCACCGCCGCCACCGGCATCGTGATGCGCTTTGTGGATTTCTTCATCGGCCTGATCTTCGCCATGTACCTGCTGGTGTGCAAAGAGACCCTCGCCCGGCAGGCAAAGATGCTGCTCTATGCCTGGGGCCCTGCCCGGCGGGCGGATAAGGTGGTGGAGGTGGCGCGGCTCACGGGCCACACCTTCTCCAAATTCCTCTCCGGCCAGTGCCTGGAGGCCTGCATCCTGGGCAGCCTGTTCGCGGTGGGCATGCTGCTCTGCCGCATGCCCTACGTCACCCTGGTCAGCGTGCTGGTGGCCGTCACAGCCCTGATCCCGGTGTTTGGCGCCTTCATCGGCTGTTTTGTGGGGGCCTTCCTCATCCTGGTGCAGAACCCCCTCCAGGCGGTGTGGTTCGTGGTGCTGTTCCTCTGCATCCAGCAGATCGAGGGCAACCTCATCTACCCCCGCGTGGTGGGCAATTCGGTGGGCCTGCCCGGCATCTGGGTGCTCATGGCCGTCACCATCGGCGGCAGCGCCATGGGCGTGGTGGGCATGCTGGTGATGATCCCCGCCTGCTCGGTGGTCTACAGCCTGCTGCGCACCGCCACCCGCCGCAAGCTGCGGGAGAAGGGCGTGGAGCGGGAAAAATACCTGCCCGGCGCGCCCAAAACAAAATAAAACGCCCGGCCCCGGCCTTCCAAAGGCCGGGGCCGAAATGCAAAAAAGAGGAGGACAAGCCCATGTTTGTAAAACCCATTGCCCGCACCGTGAACGGCCATGCCCTCACCCTGCGCTGCGCCGCCGAGCAGGACGCACAAATGCTTCTTCGCTATCTCAAGGCCACCTGCGGCGAGACCCCGTGGCTGGCCCGCGGGCCGGAGGAGGTCACCATGACAGAGGAGGAGGAAAAGGCCTTCATCCGCGGCCAGAACGAGTCCCCGGTGAACCTGATGCTGCTGGCTTTTGTGGACGGCGAGCATGCGGGCAGCGCCTCGCTGACGGGCTTTTCCACGGCGCGCACCCGCCACCGGGCCCAGGTCGCCGTGGCCCTCTATCAAAAATTCACGGGGCAGGGCATCGGCACCGCCCTGCTGGAAGAGCTCGTCGGCATTGCCCGGAAAAAGGGGCTGGAACAGCTGGAGCTGGAGGTGGCCGCCCACAATGCCGGGGCCATCGCCCTTTACAAAAAGCTGGGGTTTGAAGTCTGCGGCGTCCTGCCCCGGAACATGAAGTACCCGGACGGCAGCTACGAGGACGTGCTGTTCATGGCAAAGCCGCTGGGGGAGGGGGGCACGGAATGAACGAGACCATCCTTGTGGTAGACGACGAGCAGGAGATCGCCGATTTGGTGGCGGTGTATCTCAAAAACGAGGGCTACCGGGTGCAGCTGTGCGGCACCGCCGCGGCGGCGCTGGCATGCATTGAAGCGGACAAGCCGGACCTTGCCATCCTGGACGTGATGCTGCCGGACATGGACGGCTTTTCCCTTTGCCGCCGCATCCGCCAGCAGCATCTGTTCCCCATCGTGATGCTCACCGCCCGGGTGGAGGACATGGACAAGATCACCGGCCTGTCTCTGGGGGCGGACGACTACATCACCAAGCCCTTCAACCCGCTGGAACTGGTGGCCCGGGTCAAGACCCAGCTGCGCCGCTACCTTCGCTACGACGCCGCCAACGCCGACGAGCCGGACCGGCTGGACATCCGGGCCTTGAGCATCTCCAAAGAGGGGCACAAGTGCACCCTGAACGGCAAAGAGGTATCCCTCACCCCCACCGAGTTCGACATCCTGTGGTACCTGTGCCAGCGGCAGGGGAAGGTGGTCTCCTCGGAAGAGCTGTTCAGCGCCGTGTGGGGCGAAAAATACCTGGACAGCAGCAACACCGTGATGGCCCACATCGCCCGCCTGCGGGAAAAGCTGGGCGAGCCGCCTCGCAAGCCCCGCTATGTAAAAACTGTCTGGGGGGTGGGCTACACCGTTGAATAAGAAGCGAGAAAGCGGCTTTGGCCGCCAGCTCACCGCTCAGATGTTCGCGGCGATGTTCTTCACCGCCCTGGCCTTTCTGGTGTTGGCCGTGGTGGTCTGGTGGGCGGGCAACAACCGCGCCTGGCAGGGCTGGGAGCCCAACTACGAGCTGTTCCGCTGGGTCAAGGACAATTTCCTGCTGGTGGGCGCCTGCGGGCTGCTGGCGGTGTGGTTTTTGGTGGGGTGGTGGTTTTTGCGCCGGGCCCTCCAAAGCACCGAGGAACTGCTGCAGGCGGCAAAACGGCTGGCGCGCCCGGACGAAGAGCCCATCCGCCTGCCCGCCGCGCTGAAAGCGGCGGAGGACGAATTGAACCTCGCCCGGGAGCAGGCTCTGCGCAGCGCCTACGTGGCCCGGGAGGCCGAGCAGCGCAAGAACGACCTGATCGTCTATCTGGCCCACGATCTGAAAACGCCCCTCACCAGCGTGGTGGGCTATCTGACCCTTTTGCAGGAGGAGCCGGGCCTTTCCCCCGAAATGCGCGGGCGCTACACCGGCGTGGCGCTGGACAAGGCCCTGCGGCTGGAGGAGCTCATCAACGAATTCTTTGAGATCACCCGCTTCAACCTCTCGTCCATCGAGCTGGAAAAGGAGCAGGTGGATGTGAGCCGCATGCTGGAGCAGATGATGTGGGAATTCAAGCCCCTCATGGCAGACAAGGGCCTGGAATGGCGGGCCCAGCTGCCGCCGAAGGTGATGCTGACCTGCGATGCGGGCAAGATGGAGCGGGTGCTGGACAATCTCATCCGCAACGCCATCAGCTACAGCGAGCCGGGCAGCCCCCTCCTTCTCAGCCTTGCCCGACAGCAGGGGGAGGTGATCATCCGGCTGGAAAACCGGGGCCGTACCATCCCCCCGGAGGTGCTCTCCCGCCTGTTCGAGCGCTTTTACCGGGCAGACTCTGCCCGCGCCACCCGCAGCGGCGGCGCGGGGCTGGGCCTTGCCATTGCAAAAGAGATCGTCGCCCGCCACGGCGGGCAGATCACCGCCGAGAGTTTTGAGGGCCGGGTCATCTTCACGGTAAAGATGCCCGCGTCATAAAATCGTAAGATTTCAGCAAGAAAAGCTTGTGTTTTCCGTCCTGAAATGCAAAAACAGCCGCCGCCCTTTTTCGGTACAATAAATGTGCCGCAAAAAGCCGGGGTGGCATAAGAAAACGACGGTTTTGCCTGGGGATTTTGGCGCATAAAACACGCAGAGCAGCCCCCAAGCCACCAAGGCTTGCGGGGCTGCTCTTTGTGCTTTCTTCATCCAAAATCCTGGGGCAAAACTGCTCCGCACCAGGAAAAGTGGCGATTTTGATGGCAGCGCAAGGAAAAGCGCCGCAGGCACCCTTGGTGGTTGTCAAGGCGCTTTGACGCTGCGATACCGCAAAAGCGCCCTTTTCCCGGCGCCGTTTTCTTACGGCACCCCGGCTAAGGGCGGCTGTTTTTGCATCGGGAGGGAAAGAAAATATGGAACAGCATCGAAGGATAAAACGGCCAGCGCCGCCGCCCCGGCAGCGGGTGTTCGACCGCCGCCGTGCCCGGCGGCGCCTTGGCCGCAGGCTGCTGGCGCTGGGAACGTTCCTGCTGGCGCTGGCGGGGGTGTGGCGTCTGTCCGCCTGGGCCGCGGAAGGGGTGCAGGCCCTGCTCGCAGACGCGCCCTCCGCCCCGGTGAGCCGCCCGGCGGAAAGCGCGCCGGCCAGCGCCCCCGCCGCCGAAAGCTGGGAGCTGACGCTGGTGAACGCCAGCCACCCCCTGCCTGCGGACTGGCAGGTGCAGACGGTGGAGGTGGCGGGCGGCGAGCGGGTGGACGAGCGCATCCTGCCCGCGTTGCAGCAGCTGTTCGACGCGGCCCGGGCCGAAGGGCTTTACTCGGTGGTGGCCTCCGGCTGGCGCACCGGCGAGGAGCAGCGGCAGATCATGGAGGACAAGATAGAAGCCTACCGGCAGGAGGGCTACCCCGAGGACCTGGCCCGCCAGGCGGCGGCCCAGTGGGTGGCCCAGCCGGGCACCAGCGAGCACGAGCTGGGCCTGGCGGTGGACATCAACCCCGACGCATCCATGGGCACCGGGCAGGAGCTTTACGACTGGCTGCTGGAACACGCCTGGGAATACGGCTTCATCAAGCGCTACCCGGCGGATAAGGTGGACATCACCGGCATTGCCAACGAGCCCTGGCACTACCGCTATGTGGGGCCGCAGGCCGCCCGCGCCATCACCGAACAGGGCCTTTGCCTGGAGGAATATCTGGGGCAGGCGTAAGGCAGAAAAGCCCCCGCAAAGCCCCCCGCCCGCCAGCGGGAGCCTTGCGGCCGGTAAAACGCAAAAAAGCCGGGAGAAAAGGCCCCTAAAGGGCCCGTCCTCCCGGCCGGTTTTTTCTCAGCCCAGCAGCTTTTCCACCGCGGCCTTGGGCACCAGGCCCACGCTCTTGTTCACCACCTGGCCGTTCTTAAAGACCATCAGGGTGGGGATGCTCATCACGCCGTACTGGGCGGCCAGTTCGGGGCATTGGTCAATGTCCAGCTTGCACACCTTCACCTGGCCGGCCTTCTCGGCGGCGACCTCGTCCAGCACCGGGGCCAGCATCCGGCAGGGGCCGCACCAGGTGGCCCAGAAGTCCAGCAGCACCGGCTGGGTGCTGTGCAGCACCTCGGCCTCAAAATTCTTGGAATCCACATGCACAACGCTCATCGTTCTTATCTCCTTTCGGCGGGTCTTGCCGCCTCTTTGTTTGCCTTACGCTCATAGCATACCCCAAACCGGCGGCCTTTACCGTGATTTTGTCACGCTGCCTTTTGGGGCTGGGCCCGGGGCTGCAAAAGGGCCTTCACTTCGCCGGTGTAGTCAAGGCCGAGGATGAGGGCCGTTTCCTCGCTGGGCACCGCACCCTCTGGATAGAATACCTCCAGCGCCTCGCCGCGGAACACCACCCGGCTCTCGTCAAAGGCGGCCAGCAGTTCGCTGCGCTTCGGTTCGTCGGTGATGCCGGCGGCGTCCAGCAGGGCGGCGGCCAGCGTTTCGCCGGTGCAGGTGAACAGCTCATCAGGGGCCAGAACCTCGCCGGTGGCCTTGTCAAAGGCGGCGCAGAACTGCTCCTCGGTGACCACCCGCCCGCCCAGGGGCAGCGTCACCTTGGTAACGAACCAGAGGGTGCTGTCGTTCTGGGCGCAGAGGTTCACCTCCTGCCCCAGGGTGTAACGGTCAAACACTTCGCTGTCGCTGTATGCGGCCCAGGCCCTTTCCAGCTGGGCGGGCAGGTCATAGAGGATGCCCTGGGCTTCGTAAAAGGCGAGGATGTTTTCTTTGGCCGCTTCGGTCAGGCCGGGCACGCTCTCGATGGTGTCCTCGGCCTTGCCGCTCAACCGCTCCTCCAGCAGCACCGTGCCGTCCGGGGCGCAGTATTCCCGGTCAAAGCTGGCCTGCCAGACCGACAGGGAAGTGCCGCCGGCAAGGGTCAGGCCCTCCGGCTGCCGGGCCGCGTCGATCTGCACGCTGCTGGCCGTCAGGGCCACGGGCTCACCGCCAAAGAGGGAAGCGCGCCCTTTCACCGAAAGACGCAGGGCGGGCCAGTTCCCGGAATAGAGGTCGCCGGGCTCGGTGCCCTCCGGCCATGCCGCCACCGGTGCGTTTTCCGCCACTTTGACGGAATAGACCGTGCCCTCCTCCCCTTGCAGGGTGAAGGTGCGGGCGGCTTCGTCGCCCGGTGCGGTGAGGATGCCGGTGCAGGTGCGCTCGCCGCACCCGGCCAGCAGCAGGGCGGCCAGGGCGCAGGCGGCAAAGGCTGGCGGCTTTTTCATGGCTGGTATACCTCCCGGTCAGTTCTACCCACAGTATAGCACAAAGGCCCCTGCCCGTCCAGCAGGACGGGCAGGGGCAAAGCGCATTTTATGCGGATTTTAGATCCGGGCGGCGACGGCGTCGCCCATCTCCGAACAGCTGACGGGGGTGCAGCCCCCGGCCATCATGTCGGCGGTGCGTACCCCGTCGTTCAGCGCCTTGTTCACCGCCGCTTCGATGGCGGCGGCCTCCGCGTCCATGCCAAAGCTGTACTTCAGCATCATGGCGGCGGAGAGGATGGTGCCGATGGGGTTCGCTTTGTTCTGGCCGGCGATGTCCGGGGCGGAGCCGTGGATGGGCTCGTACATGCCCCGGGTGCCGTCCCCCAGGCTGGAGGAGGGGATCATGCCGATGGTGCCGGTGAGCATGCTGGCCTCGTCCGAGAGGATGTCGCCGAACATGTTGCCGGTCACGATGACGTCGAACTGGCTGGGGTCCTTCACCAGCTGCATGGAAGCGTTGTCCACGAACATCTCGCCGTACTCCACCTCGGGGTACTCCTCCTTGATGCGGTGCAGCACCGCCCGCCACAGGCGGCTCGAGTCCAGCACATTCGCCTTGTCCACGCAGGTCACCTTTTTGCGCCGCTTCATGGCGGCCTCAAAGGCGATGCGGCCGATGCGCTCGATCTCATGCTCGGCGTAGCGCATCACGTCGGTGGCCACCTTCTCGCCGTTTTGCTCCACTGTCTTGTGCTCGCCGAAGTAGATGCCGCTGATGAGCTCCCGCACCACCAGAAAGTCGATGCCCTTTTCCACAATGCTGGGTTTCAGGGGGCTGGCCTGGGCCAGCTGGGGCCACAGCTTGGCCGGACGGAGGTTCGAGTAAAGGCCCATGCCCGCCCGCAGGCGCAAAAGGCCCTTTTCCGGGCGCTGGGGCCCGGGCAGGCCCTCCCACTTGGGGCCGCCCACCGCGCCCAGCAGCACGCTGTCGGCGGCAAGGCACTTGTCCAGCATGGCCTGGGGCAGCGGGTCGCCCCACTTGTCGATGGCAACGCCGCCCATGTCCACGTCGTCGCAGGTGAAGGTGTGGCCGTATTTTCCCGCGATCTTATCCAGCACCTTGAGGGCTTCGTTCACGATCTCGGGGCCGATGCCGTCGCCCCGGATCACCGCGATGGTTTTGTTCATTTCACTGCGCCGCCTTTCTGCCGGATGCTGTTCATCAGCCCGCCGGCGCGGATGATGTCCTGGATGAAGGGGGGGAAGGGCTGGGCCTGGAACACTTCGCCGGTGGTCAGGTCGGTGATGACGCCGGTGTCAAAATCCACCGCCACCTCGTCCCCCGCACGGATGGCTTCGGCCGCCGCCTCGCATTCCAGAATGGGCAGGCCGATGTTGATGGCGTTGCGGTAGAAGATGCGGGCGAAGCTCTTGGCAATAACGCAGGCGACGCCGCTTGTTTTGATGACCAGGGGCGCGTGCTCCCGGCTGGAGCCGCAGCCGAAGTTCCAGCCGCCCACCATGATGTCGCCGGGTTTGACCTTGTTCACGAACTCCGGGTCGATGTCCTCCATGCAGTGGCGGGCCAGCTCCGCCGCGTCCTGGCTGTTCAGGTAGCGGGCGGGGATGATGACGTCGGTGTCCACATTGTCGGGGTACTTAAAAACGGTTCCCTGTGCGTTCATTTACTCCACCTCCCGAGGGTCGGTAATGTGCCCGGTCAGCGCGCTGGCGGCGGCGGTGGCGGGGCTTGCCAGATACACTTCGCTTTTCACGTGGCCCATGCGGCCCACGAAGTTGCGGTTGGTGGTGGAAACGCACCGTTCGCCCTCCGCCAGGATGCCCATGTAGCCGCCCAGGCACGGCCCGCAGGTGGGGGTGGACACGATGCATCCCGCGTCGATGAAGGCTTCCAGCCAGCCGTTCTGCAAACAGGCCTTGTACACCGCCATGGTGCCGGGGATGATGATGCCCCGCACGCCGGGGGCGATGGTCCTGCCTTTCAAAATCTCGTAGGCGGCCTGCATGTCTTCCAGCCGCCCGTTGGTGCAGCTGCCGATGACCACCTGGTCGATGGCAACGCCCTCGCTCTCCTTGGCGGTGCGGGTGTTCTCCGGCAGGTGGGGCCAGGAGACGGTGGGCTCGATGGCCGAGAGGTCGATGTGGATGACCTTTTCATACTCCGCATCCGGGTCGGCCTCATAGACCGTCCACGCCCGGCGGCTGCGGCCGGTGAGGTAGGCGATGGTCACCTCGTCTACAGGGAAGATGCCGTTCTTCGCCCCCGCCTCGATGGCCATGTTGCAGATGCAAAGGCGGTCGTCCATGGAAAGGGCGGCCACGCCCGGGCCGGCGAACTCCATGCTTTTGTAAAGCGCGCCGTCCACGCCGATCATGCCGATGATGTGCAAAATCACATCCTTGCCGCTCACCCGGGGGCCCAGCTTGCCGGTGAGGTCGAAGCGGATGGCGGCGGGCACCTTGAACCAGGCCGTGCCGGTGGCCATGCCAGCGGCCATGTCGGTGCTGCCCACGCCGGTGGAGAAAGCGCCCACCGCGCCGTAGGTGCAGGTGTGGCTGTCCGCCCCGATGATGCAGTCGCCTGCGGTCACGATGCCCTGCTCGGGCAGCAGCGCGTGCTCGATGCCCATCTTGCCCACGTCGAAGAAGTTCACGATGCCGTGCTTTGCGGCGAACTGGCGGCACTGTTTCGACTGCTGGGCGCTCTTGATGTCCTTGTTGGGCACGAAGTGGTCCAGCACGATGTTGATGCGGGCGTTGTCGAAGACGCCCGAAAACCCCGCCTTCTCGAACTCGTTGATGGCCACCGGGGTGGTGATGTCGTTGCCCAGCACCTGGTCCAGCCTGGCGTTGATGAGCTGGCCGGGCTTCACTTCGGCCAGCCCCGCGTGAGCGGCCAGGATCTTCTGGGTCATGGTCATTCCCATGGTCTTTCCCTCCTTTTTATCGCTTGCGTCACTTGTTGTTGACGGCGCTCACCAGCGCCTTGATGCCGGCGCGGATGATGTCGGTGTCGGTGCCCGCGCCCCAGGTGGTGGAACCGTCGCCCCAGGCAAGGCCCACATAGCTGGCGGCCTGGCTGGTGGAGCCGTGCTCCAGGCTGTGCTCGGAGTAGGTGCTGATGGTGAAGTCCAGCCCGGTGGCGGCTTTGATGGCGTTGCACACCGCGTCCAGACGGCCGTTGCCCTGGGCGGAGGCCTCCCGCACCTTGCCGCCCTCTTCCAGCGTGATGACGGCGAAGATGCCGCTCTTCTGGATGAAGTGGGCCTCGGCCACGTTCAGGGGGCTTACCTTGTTCAGGTAGGTCTTTTCAAAGATGTCCAGCACCTCGGCGCTGGAAAGCTCCTTGTGGGCGTGGTCGGAAACGCCCTTGACGGTGTAGCCGAAGTGCTCCCGCATCTTGGGGGGCAGGTCGTAGCCGTGGTCCTGGGCCAGCAGATAGCCGATGCCGCCCTTGCCGCTCTGGCTGTTGATGCGGATGACGTCCGCCTCGTAGCGGCGGCCGATGTCGGTGGGGTCCACCGGGATGTAGGGCACCGTCCACTGGTGGAGGTTTTTCTCCCTGCGCCAGGTCAGGCCCTTGGCGATGGCGTCCTGGTGGCTGCCAGAGAAGGCGGCGAACACCAGCGCGCCGGCGTAGGGGGTGCGCTCGTAGACGCGCATCCGGGTCACCCGCTCGTAGAGCTCCACGATGGCGGGCATGTCGGAGAAATCCAGATGGGGGTCCACGCCGTGGGTGTACATGTTCATGGCCAGGGTGATGATGTCCACGTTGCCGGTGCGCTCGCCGTTGCCGAACAGGGTGCCCTCCACCCGGTCCGCCCCCGCCAGCAGGGCCAGCTCGGTGTCGGCCACGCCGCAGCCCCGGTCGTTGTGGGGGTGCAGGCTCAGCACCACGCTGTCGCGGTATTTCAAATTGTCGCTCATGTACTCGATCTGATTGGCGTAGATGTGGCTCATGCTCATGGCCACCGTCACCGGCAGGTTGATGATCATGGGCTTTTCCGGGGTGGGCTGCATGATGTCCAGCACCGCGTTGCAAACTTCCAGGGCGTACTCCGGCTCGGTGCCGGTGAAGCTCTCGGGGCTGTATTCAAAGCGGAAGTTGCCCTCGTATTCTTCGGCCAGCTTTTTCACCAGCGCCGCGCCGTCGGTGGCGATTTTCTTGATCTCGTCCTTCGACTTCTTGAATACCTGCTCCCGCTGGGCCACGCTGGTGGAGTTGTAGAAGTGGATGACCGCGCTGGGCGCGCCCTTCACCGCGTCGAAGGTCTTGCGGATGATGTGGTCGCGGCACTGGGTCAGCACCTGCACCGTCACGTCGGCGGGGATGCGGTTCTGCTCGATGAGGGTGCGCAAAAACTCGTATTCCGTCTCGCTGGCGGCGGGGAAACCCACTTCAATTTCCTTGAAGCCGATCTTCACCAGCAGGTCAAAGAACTCCAGTTTTTCTTCCAGGCTCATGGGTACGATCAGGCTCTGGTTGCCGTCCCGCAGGTCCACGCTGCACCAGGCGGGGGCCTTTTCGATGTGGTCTTTGTGCACCCAGCGGTATTCGCACCTGGGGGGATTGTAATAGCCCACGCTGTACTTGGTCACGTCCATCATTGCAATAGTTCCTCCTTCTGTTCTGCCTCTGAGGAACGAAAAAAGCCCCCGTCCCTCAAAGCACTGCTTTGAGAGACGAGGGCTTTCAGCAAATTTTTGAAAAGCACCCGCGGTACCACTCTCATTGCCGCCCGAAGGCGGCCTCTTGTACGGTCGGCAAACTGCGAACCGCGCCCGTGTAACGGCGGGTGCCGCCCGGGCCTATGAGGCGGAAACCGCCGTTGAGCCCGGGTGCTCCGGGGCCAGTATATCCGCGCCGCGCTGCCGCCTCGCACCATCCGGCGGCTCTCTGAAAAACGCTTTGCCCGGGCTTTCTCCCCATCTGCGCATCGTTTATAATGCTACCATTTTACCTTGTGAAAGCAGGTTTGTCAAGCGGCAATTTTTAAAACGCCGGGGCCCATTGGCCCCGGCAAACCCGGTTCAAACTCCCAGCGTGGCCGCTTCGGCCTGGGCCAGCCAGCTTTCGTCCACCACCACGCACCCGGCGTCGTAGCCGATGAGGGCATTGGCGCTGTTTTCGGTGTCGCCGTAGGTTTCCAGATAGAGCTGCTGGTAGGGGGTCTGTTCGCCCGCCAGCGCCTTTTCCACGCCGGGGAACATCAGCCGCAGCGCCTCGGGCTTGCAGTGCAGCCCGTCGAAGAACATGCTCTCCTGAATGCCCACCCGCCCGGCATGATAGCTGCCGTAGACCGGAATGCCGTTCATGGCGGCAAATTCCCGCACCCAGGGCTCCACCTCAAAAAAGCCGGTGAAGCCTTCGGGGTTGTTGTAGACGTGCAGGGCGATGAAAGGGTGATAGGGGGTCATCAAAAACACCACGTTCACGCCTTTTTGCTGCACATGCTCGATGAAGCGGGTGAACAGGTCGGTCCAGTAGGGGTCCATCTGGTCGAAGCCGTGCAGGGCGCTCAGGGTGCCCGCCTGGGCCAGCACCTCCGCCATCACCTGGTCGTAGTTCCAGCTGCGGAAGCCCAGCGGGTACTGGACGCTGCCGTCCGAGCGCTTCACCGCATAGTCCAGCGCGTCGATGCTGCCGGTAACGGCCTTGAAGGGGATGTCGTCCCCGTCCTCGGTGAGCACCGCGCCGGTCTGCTGCTGCTTGAGATAGTAGGTCACGTTGCCCTGAAAGTAGGCCGGGTCCACCAGCGCCTTCCAAAGCGCCACCGTGTCCGGCTCCTCATAGTCGGCGTCGATGCCAAGGCCCTTTTCCAAAAATTCGGCAAACAGTTCCGAATCGGCATTGCGGTTGATGTCCGGGTCGGGGTTGAACAGCCAGGGGTCCACTTCCAGGATGAGGGTCTCGGGCAGCTTGCCTTCCCGCTCGAAGAGGTACCAGATGTTCATCACGTCCATGGGGCCCGCGCCGCTGATGCCGGCGTTGAAAAAGCTGCCGTCGCCCACCAGGTCCTTGCTGAGCTGCAGCACCCGGCTGGAGCCAAGGGCCAGCGTGTCGGGGGCCTCGGCCAGGTTCTGGGCGTACACTTCCAGCACCTGCCGCTCGTCCATCTGGTCGTAGCCGGAAACGGTGCTACCCTCCAAAAGGAGGCTGGCCACCTGACGGGGGGCAAGCTCGCCCTGGAACAGGCCGCTCACGTCCACTTTGTAGTTAAACCACACCATGAACAGCAAAATGGGCAAAAACAGGCAGAACTTGAGCCCGATCTCGGTAAAGGTCAGAAGCCGCACCGCCAGAAAGCGCGGCCAGGAGATGTTTCGCTGCATATCCGCGCCCCCCTCAATACTGCTGGTAGATGAAAGCGGACTGGCCGAAGGCCGCGAAGAACAGGATGGCCAGCGCCAGCAGGTAGTAAAGCGGCCAGCGGACGAAGGCCCACTGGCGGCGGATCCACTCGGCCACCGGGCCGCGCCATTCCACCAGCTCCACCAGGGCGCAGCCGCCGATGAGCACCGCGATGAGGCGCACGGTCAGCCCCCGGTCCAGCACGCCGGCAAAGAAGGCGGGAAGGCCGATGTTCCAGCCCTGGAACATCCCGGCGAACACCGCGCCCGCCGCGGCGCCGTAGAGGTCGGCGGCGAAGAACACGATGCAGAAGGTGAACAGCAGGTAGACGATGGCCCGCTGGAGGAAGTTTTTGAGGGGTTTGACGCGGTAGAGGGGGTTCTTTTTGGCCAGCTTGCGCCGCTTTTTCGCGGTGGCCTTGCCCGCCACCAAAAACAGACCGTTCAAAACGCCCCAGATGACGTAGCCCATGCTGGCCCCGTGCCACAGGCCGCTGATGGGGAAGATGAGAAAGACATTGAACCAGCCCTGCAGCCCGCCCCACACGCCGGGCAGGCCCCGGTTGTAGAAGGCAAGGGGAGTGAAGATATAGTCCCGGAACCAGTTGGTCAGGCTCATGTGCCAGCGGTTCCACAGCTCGGTGTAGCTGGTGGCCGCGAAGGGGCGGTTGAAGTTTTCCAAAAGGTCGATGCCCAAAATACGCGCGCCGCCGATGGCGATGTCGCAGCAGCCGGAAAAATCAAGATAGATCTGATAGCTGAACAAAAGGCTCGCCGCCACCAGATAGGGCCCGGCGGCAGCGCTTGCCCCGCCGTACACCGCGCTGACGAACTGGCCGATGCCGTCCGCCAGCACCATCTTCTTGAAGTAGCCCCACAGCATGCGGAACGCCCCGCCCGCCATGCGGGAATAGTTGAAGGGGCGGGGATTTTCCAGCTGGGGCATCAGGTGCCCGGCCCGCTCGATGGGGCCGGTGAAGATGCAGGCGAAAAAGCTGACGAACAGCGCGTATTTGAAGAGGTTGAGCTGGGGGTTGGCCTTGTGCTGGTAAACGTCGATGACGTAGCCCAGACTCTGGAAGGTAAAGTAGGAAAGGCCCAGGGGAGCGACGAGGTCCAGGCTTGCAAACTTGCCGCTGCCGCCGAAAATGGCGCCGATGTCCGCCGCCAGCTGGCCGAAGAAATCAAAGTATTTATAGAAAAAGAGGATGCCCAGGGCAACTGCCAGCGCCAGCCACAAAAAGGCCCGCCGGGCCCACACGTTCTGCAGCTTGTGGCTGCCCAGGGCAACGCCCGCGCACCAGGTGACCACCGTGACGCTCACCAGCAGGGCCACCAGCCGGGCGTTCTCCGGCTTGTACATATAAAAGACATAGCTGGCCGCCAGCAGCAGGTAGGGTTTTGCCTGCCGGGGCACACAGTAGGTCAGAAGGGCCACTGCCGCAAAGAAGCCCAGAAAGATGGGGGTATTAAAATCCATCGCGCCTCACACCTCACCGCGTTTGTTTCTGCCGGGGCCCCGGCCTGCTGTCTGACAGCATAGACCCGGAATGTATCCGACCCGTCACCGTCCGCCGGCAGGCGTATCCGCGCCGCCTTCGGCCTCGCGGGCCTTCAGGGCATCTTCCAGCTGCCGCACCCGGTGCTCCAGGATGGCGCTCTGCTGGGTCAGGCGCTTGATCTCCTCGGTCTGGGTGCTGGCGGCGGCCGAAAGGATGAGCAGCACCAGCAGCACAAAGACGAACAGCAGGGTGAACACCATGTTGGAGACCACTTCAAAGCGCAGCAGCGCCCGCAGCATCTTGGCCACCAGCGGGAAGGCGGCGAACACCAGCAGCACCCCGCCCAGGGCGAACCACGCCAGGCTGAACCGCACGCTCAGCCGGCCGTGCTTGACGAAGAGGAAGATGAGGAACAGAAAAACAAGGTCCCCCACCGCAAGCAGGGGATAGAGCAGGTCGTTCACGCCTCGCGCCTCCTTTTATCCTTTTTGGTGAAGCAAAGCCGGTAGATGACCAGCGAAAGGCTCACCTTCACCATGTAGTAAACGCTCTTGAGGGCGTTGATGCTGGACTTGCCGCCCTGGCGCTCGGCCATGACCACCGGCACTTCGCCCACCCTGTAGCCCTCGCACACCGCCCGCAGGATGGCCTCCGGCTCGGGGTAGTCCTGGGCGTAGCGCTGGGCAAAGCGGGCGGTGAGGGCCCTGCCGCAGGCCCGGTAGCCGCTGGTCACGTCCAGCACCTTGCAGCCGGTGAGCAGATGGAGCAGGCTGCTCAAAAAGCGGATGCCCACCCGGCGCATGAAGCTGGTCTGAAAGCCTTCCTTGGTGATGAAACGGCTGCCGATGCACATGTCCAGATGCCCGGCCAGCACCGGCGCGATCACCGCCTGGAGATAGGCGGGGTCGTGCTGGCCGTCGCCGTCCATCTGAACCGTCACGTCGTAGCCGTGCTCCACCGCGTAGCGGTAGCCGCACTGCACGCCGCCGCCGATGCCCAGGTTCACGGGCAGGTCCAGATAATTGCAGCCCTCGGCTTTCAGCACCTGGACGCTTTTGTCGGTGGAGCAGTCGTTCACCACCACATAGTCCGCCTCGGGGCAGGCCTTGCGCAGGCGGCGCACCACGCCGGCGATGTTCTCCGCTTCGTTGTAGCAGGGGATGATGACCAGGATCTTCACGCTTGGTTACCTCGCTGAGATGAATTCCTCCAGCCGGTCCAGGACGGCCCGGCGGCGGTAGTGAGTTTCATAATAGGCAAAGGCCCTGCGGCCCATCTCCGCCCGTGTCTGGCCGTCGGCGGCGCAGAGGGCCGCCATGTTCGCGGCCAGCGCGTCCACGTCCTCGGCGGCGCTCACAAGGCCGCAGCCCGCCTCGGCCACCGCGGCGGCGCCCTCGCCGTCCATGCTGGCAAGCAGGGGCTTTGCCGCCGCCATATAGCTGGCGATCTTGGCAGGCACCGTCATGCCCAGGTCCTCGCTGGCGGAAAGGCTGGCCACCAGCCCGTCCGCCAGGGCCGTGTAGGCAGGCACCTGCTGCGGGCGCACGCTGGGCAAAAACTCCACCGTGTCGCCGGCGTCCAGCTCCTTCGCCAGCGCCTTCAGGGCGCCGGCGCTCATGCCGTCCCCCACCAGCACAAGGCGCAGGGCATCCGCCCCCTGCCGCCGGGCCTTCACCGCCGCTTGGATGACGGTCTCAAGGCTCTGGGCGGGGCTGAAGTTGCCGGTGAATACCAGGTTGAACCGCCCGGCAAAGCGGGCGGCCAGTGTTTCGTCGCGGATGGGCACGGCATAAAAATCCTCGCAGTGCTGGGGGATGACCGCCACCGCGCTTTCGGGTTTGCCCGTGCGCTGGCAAAGGCGGCGGCGCAAACTCCCGCTCATGGCGACGAGCCTGTCGCACCGGCGGTAGTGCCAGTCGCTCACCCGGCGGGCGACGCCCCGCAGAAGGGCGTTCTTCACCGGCAGCACGCTGTAGAGGTTTTCCGGCCAGATATCCAGCACATAGCTGGTCAGGGGAACTTTGTGGAGTTTGGCGTATACAATGGCGGGCAGGTTCATCAGCACCGGGCTGGTGTTGTAGCACAGCACCGCCTCGTAGGGCCCTTTCAGCCGCCAGAGATTCGCCACCGCGCACACCGGCCAGCTGACGTAGTTGAGGAAGATGCGAAGGCCGGTGTTGCCCTTGCGGCGTATCTCGCCGGCACGGTAGATGTTCACCCCGTCATGCGTTTCACGCCGGGGGCCGGCGTAGCGGTAGCCGCTGAACCACTCCCCCTTGGGGTAGTTGGGCAGGCCGCAGAGCACGTCCACCTGCCAGCCCCGCTCGATGAAGCCGACAGCCAGGTCGTTCACCCGAAAGGCCTCAGGCCAGAAGTGCTGGGTGACGATGAGCAGTTTTTTTTCTTCCATATCAGCCCTTGCGCCAGACCATCTTGTTCACCACGCCCACGTAACTCTGGATGATCTTGACCACCTTGGTGGACACATCCTCGGTGTAATAGGGCACGGGGATGCCGGTGTCGCCGTTCTCGTTCATGGCCACGGCAGTCTCCACCGCCTGCTCCACGCCGCCGGCGGCGATGCCCGCCAGGATGAAGCAGCCCTTGTCCAGCGCCTCGGGGCGCTCGGTGGAGGTGCGGATGCACACAGCGGGGAAGGGATGGCCCACGCTGGTGAAGAAGCTGGATTCCTCCGGCAGGGTGCCGGAATCGGAGATGACGCAAAAGGCGTTCATCTGCAGATGGTTGTAGTCATGAAAGCCCAGAGGCTCGTGCAGGCGCACCCGCTCGTCCAGCTCAAAGCCCATGGCTTCCAGCCGCTTGCGGCTGCGGGGGTGGCAGGAGTAGAGGATGGGCATGCCGTACTTCTTGGCCAGGGCGTTCACCGAGGTGAACAGGTCGATAAAGTTCTTCTCGGTGTCGATGTTTTCCTCCCGGTGGGCCGAGAGCAGCATGTACTTGTGCGCCTCAAGGCCCAGCCGCTCCAGCACGTCGGAGGCTTCGATGGCCTCGAGATTCGCGCGCAGCACCTCCGCCATGGGGCTGCCGGTGACATAGGTGCGCTCCTTGGCGGTGCCCTCGGCGTTCAGATAGCGGCGGGCGTGCTCGGAGTAGCACAGGTTCACGTCGGCGATGTGGTCCACGATGCGGCGGTTGGTCTCCTCCGGCAGGCACTCGTCAAAGCAGCGGTTGCCCGCCTCCATGTGGAAGATGGGGATGTGCAGGCGCTTGGCGCTGATAGCGGAAAGGCAGCTGTTGGTGTCGCCTAAGATCAGCAGCGCGTCGGGTTTTTGCTCCACCATCAGTTTGTAGCTTTTGGCGATGATGTTGCCGATGGTCTCGCCAAGGTCCGCGCCCACCGCGTCCAGATAAAAGTCCGGCGCGCGCAGGCCCAGATCTTCGAAAAAGATGCCGTTGAGGGTGTAGTCGTAGTTCTGGCCGGTGTGCACCAAAAGCTGATCGAAGTATTTGTCGCACTTTTTGATCACCGCCGCCAGCCGGATGATCTCCGGCCTCGTGCCAACGATGGTCATCAGTTTCAGCTTGCTCATTGCTTGTCCGCCTTTCCCGCAGGATTAAACTTCCAGATAGATGGTGTCGGGGTTTTCGGGGTCGAAGGCCTCGTTGGCCCACATCAGGGTCACCATGTCCCCCTCGCCCAGGTTTTCGATGTTGTGGGTGTAGCCGGTGGGGATGTCCACCACTTCCAGCTTGTCGCCGGAAACATAGTACTCATACACCGTTTCCTCGTCCGGTTTGCGGAAGCGGATGACCCCCCGGCCGCTCACCACCAGGAATTTCTCGTTCTTGGAGTTGTGCCAGTGGTTGCCCTTCACGATGCCGGGCTTCGAGATGTTCACGCTCACCTGCCCCCGCTCTTGGGTGCGCAGAAATTCGGTGAAGCTGCCCCGCTCGTCGCAGTGCATGGCGAGGGGGTAGGAGAACTGGTCGGTGGGCAGGTAGGAAAGCCAGGTGGAATAGAGTTTCTTCTCAAGGCTGCCCGCCGCGAGATAGGGCGCCTGGAGCGTTTTGCGGTTTTCGGCAAAACTGCCGATGACCTCGGCCAGATGGCCCAGAGTGGTCACATGCTCCGGCTCCACCCGGCAGTGGGCGGGGCTTTCACCGTCGGTGAGGGCCTCGCCGTCCATGGCGGCGATGAAGGCGCGCACCACGTCGTCGATGTAAACGAGGGGCAGGGAATAGGCGGGGTCCCGCACTTCCAGGGGCAGGCCGTGGGCGGCGTTGTGGCAGAAGGTGGCCACCACGCTGTTGTAGTTGGGGCGGCACCACTTGCCGAACACCCCTGGCAGCCGGAACACATACACCGGCGCGCCGGTTTTTTCGCCGTAGGCGAACACCGCCGCCTCCGCCATGGCCTTGCTCTTGCCGTAGTCGTTGTCCAGCGCCGCCTGGGTGCTGCTGGTCACCAGCACCGGGGCGGGCTTTTCCGCCTTCGCCAGCAGCTCAAGCAGGTGGTCGGTGAGGCCGGAGTTGCCGGCGTAAAACTCGCTGGGGTCCTTGGGGCGGTTGATGCCCGCCAGATGAAACACAAAACCGGCCCTGGCGGCATACTGCGCCAGGGTCTTTGGGGTGTCGTCCCGCTCAAAGAGCATCAAGTCGGTATACCCTTGGGCTTTGAGGGTGGCCACCAGGTTCTTGCCGATGAAGCCGCCCGCGCCGGTGATGAGGATGGGGGTGTCTTTCTGCATGGTGTCGCTGTCCTTTACTTGTCCCAGTTGGCCAGTTCGTTCTGCACGTAGTCGGTGGTCATGATCTTGGCCACAGTCTCCTCCACGTTCAGCCGGCGGGTGTTGTGGCTGGTGTAGCTCTCGTCCGCCTGGGTGTGCACATCGCCCTGCACCACGAACTTGTCATAGTTCAGATCGCGGCCGTCGGCGGAAACGCGGAAGTAGCCGCCCATGTCCTCGCTGCGCACCCGCTCCTCTTTGGTCATCAGCGTCTCGTAGAGTTTCTCGCCGTGGCGGGTGCCGATGATCTGGGTGCCGGTGTCGCCGAACAGCTGCTGCACGGCCTTTGCCAGCACGCCGATGGTGGAGGCGTCGCTCTTCTGAACGAACAGGTCGCCGGGGTTCGCGTGCTCAAAGGCGAACTGCACCAGGTCCACCGCCTCGTCCAGGTTCATGAGGAAACGGGTCATGTCCGGGTCGGTGATGGTGATGGGCTTGCCCGCCTTGATCTGGTCGATGAACAGGGGGATGACGCTGCCCCGGCTGCACATCACGTTGCCGTAACGGGTGCAGCAGATGGTGGTATCCTCCGCCTTCACAGTGCGGGCCTTGGCGCCGATGACCTTTTCCATCATCGCCTTGGAGATGCCCATGGCGTTGATGGGGTAGGCGGCCTTGTCGGTGGAAAGGCACACCACCTTCTTCACCCCCGCGTCGATGGCGGCGGTGAGCACGTTGTCGGTGCCGATGATGTTGGTGCGCACGGCCTCCATGGGGAAGAACTCGCAGGAAGGCACCTGCTTTAAGGCCGCCGCGTGGAAGATGTAGTCCACGCCCCGCACGGCGCTGCGCACGCTGGAGATATCCCGCACGTCGCCGATGTAAAAGCGCAGCTTGCCCGCAAGCTCCGGGTGCTTCTGCTGCACCTCGTGGCGCATGTCGTCCTGCTTTTTCTCGTCGCGGCTGAAGATGCGGATCTCGCCGATGTCGCTGGCCAGAAAGTGCTTGAGCACCGTGTTGCCGAAGCTGCCGGTGCCGCCGGTGATGAGAAGGGTCCTGCCGCCAAAATAGCTGCTGTTCATTCCTTATAAACCTCCCAAAGGGTATATCCGTGCGCGCGAGCGCGCCTTCCGTTCCATACGCGGTAATAATCATATCATAAAAGTAACAATTTTCCAAGGGGAAGGGGAGAATTCGACGCGGGCGGCGTGTAGCGCTACAATACATCTTGGACAGTAGAATAAAAAAGTAGAAGGATATGACCTCAATCGGTTATAGTTGAGTT
>NZ_CALXHK010000008.1:0-54800 GCF_944388085.1 Candidatus Allofournierella excrementigallinarum
ATCGGGGCGCTGTTCAGCTATTCGGCGCTGTGCAGCCTGTCCAGCCTGATCGGGCTGTACCCCGCCACCAGCGACCTGTCCACCGAGCTGTCCTGGGCGCTTTTGGTGTTCGTGATGATCACCTGCACCAAAATCAAGACCGGCGGCCTGAAGGGCTATCTCGTGGGCTTCACCACCCCCATCCCGGTGTTCACCCCCTTCAACATCATCAGCGAGCTGGCAACGCCCATCTCCATGGCCTTCCGTCACTTCGGCAACATCATGTCCGGCGGCGTCATCAGCACGCTGGTCTACGCCGCGCTGGCGGTGGCCAGCAACGCCCTGCTGGGCATGCTGCCGGGCGCGCTGGGCGAGGTGCTCGGCCTCATCCCCCTCTTCCAGCTGGGCATCCCGGCGGTGCTGTCCATCTACTTTGACCTGTTCAGCAGCTTCATGCAGGCCTTCATCTTCTGCATGCTCACCATGCTGTACATCGCCAACGCCGCCGAGGCGGACGGCTGACCCTTTTTGACCCGACGCGGCCGCCGGCCGCGAGGAAAACGCCCCCCGAGGGGGGCGGCATACACAAAGTACTTCATTTTAGGAGGAACTATCTATGATGGAAAAAGCAATCGTTCTGGCCGGCTGCGCCATCGGCGCGGGTCTCGCTCTGATCGCCGGCATCGGCCCCGGTATCGGCGAAGGTTACGCCGTGGGCCAGGCCTGCACGGCCATCGGCCGCCAGCCCGAGTGCAAGGGCGACGTGACCAGCACCATGCTGCTGGGCTGCGCCATCGCCGAGACCACCGGTATCTACGGCTTCGTCACCGGCCTGCTGCTGCTGTTCGTCGCGCCGGGCATGTTCATCGGCATGCTGGGCTGAAAACAGGCCCCGATAAGCCGCAGGAAAGGGGAATGACCATTGGAACAATTTAAAGATCTGGTCACCATAACGCCCTGGCACATGGTCATGATGCTGGGCAACCTGCTGATCCTCACGCTGATCGTCAAGAAGCTGCTGTTCGAGCGGGTGCAGAAGGTGCTGGACGAGCGCCAGGCCCGGGCCGACGCCATGCTGGACGACGCCCGCAGGGCCAAGGAGACCGCCGAGGCCGAAAAGGCCGAGTATGAGAGCCATCTGGCCACGGCCAAACAGGAAGTGGCCGACATGCTGGCCCAGGCGGACAAGACCGCCGCGGCCCGCAGCGAGGAGACCCTCGCCGCCGCCCGCGCCCAGGCCGCCCAGATGAAGCAGAAGGCCGAGGCGGAGATCGAGCAGGCCCGCAAGAAGGCTTTGAACGACGCCAAGGACGAGATCGGCGGCATGGCCATGGCCATTGCCAGCAAGGTGGTGGAGCGGGAGATCAGCGAGGCCGACCACAAGGCCCTGATCGACAGCTTCATCGAAAACGTGGGTGACGCGTCATGACCGCCGCGGGCGCCGAGTACGGCGGCGCTCTCTATGAGCTGGCCGCCGAGGAGGGGCTGGAGGAGGTCATCCTGGAGCAGCTGGGCGAGGTGCGCCGGCTGCTGGCCGAGAACCCCGCCTGGGAAAAACTGCTGGCGATGCCCAGCGTGCCCAAGGCCGAGCGCTGCGCTGCGCTGGACGAGGCCTTCGGCGGGCAGGCGGAGCCGTATCTGCTGAATTTCCTCAAGCTGCTTTGCGAAAAGGGCGCCATCCGCGCCCTGCCGGACTGCCTCAAGGAATACCGGGCGCGCTACAACGCCGCCCACGGCATCCTGGAGGCCACGGCGGTGACGGCGGTGCCCATGAGCGAAGGGCAGACCGAAGCGCTGAAGAAAAAGCTGGAGGCGCTCACCGGCAAGACCATTGCCCTCACCGCCCGGGTGCAGCCCGGGTGCCTGGGCGGCGTGCGGCTGGAGGTGGAGGGCGCCTGGCTGGACGGCACGGTGAAGAACCGGCTGGATGAGGTGCGCCGCCTGCTGGCAGCCACATTGTAATCGGAGAAGGTGAAAGAATGCAATTGAAACCCGAAGAGATCACCCGGATCATCAAGGCGCAGATCAAGCACTACCAGAACGTCATCGAGCAGAGCGAGACCGGCACCGTGATCCTGGTGGGCGACGGCATCGCCCGGGCGGTGGGTCTGGAAAAATGCATGAGCGGCGAGCTGGTGGAGTTTGAAAACGGCGCCTACGGCATGGCCCAGAACCTGGAGGAGAACAGCGTCTCCATCGTGCTTTTGGGCGACGAGGAGGGCATCAAGGAGGGCAGCGTGGTCAAGCGCACCGGGCGCGTGGTCAGCGTGCCCGCCGGCGAAGCCCTCATCGGCCGCGTGGTGAACGCCCTGGGCCAGCCCATCGACGGCAAAGGCCCCATCGAGGCCAAGGAATACCGGCCCATCGAATCCCCCGCGCCGGGCATCATCGAGCGCCAGAGCGTCTCGGTGCCGCTGCAGACCGGCATCAAGGCCATCGACTCGATGATCCCCATCGGCCGCGGCCAGCGCGAGCTCATCATCGGCGACCGCCAGACCGGCAAAACGGTCATCGCCACCGACACCATCATCAACCAGAAGGGCGTCGGCGTCATCTGCATCTACGTGGCCATCGGCCAGAAGCAGAGCACCGTGGCCCAGCTGGTGAACACGCTGGAAGAAAACGGCGCCATGGACTACACCATCGTGGTGTCCGCCTCCGCCAGCGAACTGTCGCCGTTGCAGTACATCGCCCCCTACGCCGGCTGCGCCATGGGCGAATACTTCATGAGCCAGGGCAAGGATGTGCTGGTCATCTACGACGACCTCTCCAAGCACGCCGTGGCTTACCGTGCCCTCAGCCTGCTCATCCGCCGTCCCCCGGGCCGTGAGGCCTACCCCGGCGACGTGTTCTATCTCCACAGCCGCCTGTTGGAGCGCGCGGCCCGCATCGCCCCCGAGTACGGCGGCGGCAGCCTGACCGCCCTGCCCATCATCGAGACCCAGGCGGGCGACGTGTCCGCCTACATCCCCACCAACGTCATCTCCATCACCGACGGCCAGATCTTCCTGGAGAGCGAACTGTTCCACAGCGGCGTCATGCCGGCGGTGAACCCGGGCATCTCGGTGTCCCGCGTGGGCGGCAACGCCCAGATCAAGGCGATGAAGAAGGTGGCGGGCAGCCTCAAGCTCATCTACAGCCAGTACCGCGAGCTGCAGAGCTTCGCCCAGTTCGGCTCCGACCTGGACGCCGACACCAAGGCGCGCCTTGCCCAGGGCGAGCGCATCGTGGCTGTGCTCAAACAGGACCGCAATTCCCCCATCCCGGTGGAAAAGCAGGTGTGCATCCTCTACGCCGTCACCAAGGACTGCCTGAAGGACGTGGCCGTGGAGGACGTGAAGGAGTACGAAAAGGGCCTGTACGAGTACATGGACGCCCATGGAGCCGGGGTCCTTTCCGCCATCCGCACCACCGGCAGGCTGGAAGAGGACACCGAAAAGGCCCTCGCCGCGGCGCTGGACGATTACACCCGGCAGTTTTTGAACGCCCGGGCGAAGTGAGGAGGCAGAGCGTATGGCAGGCGCGTCCATGAAGGACATCAAACTGCGCATCAAAAGCGTGGAAGGCACCATGCAGATCACCAAGGCCATGGAGCTGGTGGCCTCCTCCAAGCTGCGCCGCGCCAAGGAGCGGGTGGAGCACAGCCGCCCCTACTTTGACGCGCTCCATGCGGCGCTGGATGACATCGCCTATTCCAACGACGAGTTCCGCTCGCCCTATACGGCCCAGCGCCCGGTGAAGACCAGCTGCTATGTGGTCATCGCCGGCGACCGCGGCCTTGCCGGCGGCTACAACGCCAACATCCTCAAGGCGGTGGCCGCCCACGCCGAAGGCAAAAACTGGTGCGTTCTGCCCATCGGCAAAAAGGCGCTGGAACATTACCGCCGCCGGGGCGTGCCCGTGGTCACCGACCGCTACGCCGTGGCCGCGGAGGTGGAGATGAGCGGCTGCTACGACATGGCCCGCACCCTGGCGGGCGGCTTTGTGAAGGGCGAATTTGACGAGATCATCCTGGCCTACACCAACTTCGTCTCCATGCTCAGCCAGCAGCCGGCCACCCTGAAGCTGCTGCCGCTGAACTACCGGCAGGCAGAAAAGGGCGCCGGCCCCCTCATGACTACCCTCTACGAGCCGGACTGCGAGACGGTCTACAACGCCATCGTGCCGGAGTATCTGGCGGGCCTCATCTGGGGGGCTTTGTGCGAATCGGTGGCCAGCGAGCTGGGCGCCCGCCGCACCGCCATGGACGCCGCCAGCAAGAACGCCGGCGAGATGATCGAAACCCTGAGCCTGCACTACAACCGGGCCCGGCAGGCGGCCATCACCCAGGAAATCACCGAGATCGTGGCGGGCGCCGAGGGCTGAAACGCCCGCGGCAAACGCCGAAAAAAGGAGAAATGTCCATGCCGAATCAATACGAGGGCACCGTGGTGCAGGTCATCGGCCCGGTGCTGGATATCAAATTCCCCGACGGCCAGCTGCCCGGCCTGCTCAACGCCATCCGGGTGGAGAACGGCGGCAAGAGCCTGATCGTGGAGGTGGCGCAGCACATCGGCGACAATGTGGTGCGCTGCATCGCCATGAGCAGCACCGACGGCCTGGTGCGCGGCGCCAAAGCCGTGGACACCGGCGGCCCCATCAGCGTGCCGGTGGGCCGCGAGTGCCTGGGCCGCATCTTCAACCTGCTGGGCGAGCCGGTGGATAACCTGCCCGCCCCCGAGACCGCGGAGCGCTGGCCCATCCACCGGGACCCCCCCAGCTATGAGGAACAGCAGAACACCACCGAGATCCTGGAGACCGGCATCAAGGTGGTGGACCTGATCTGCCCCTACGCCAAGGGCGGCAAGATCGGCCTGTTCGGCGGCGCCGGCGTGGGCAAGACCGTGCTCATCATGGAGCTCATCAACAACGTTGCCAAGCAGCACGGCGGCCTGTCGGTGTTCACCGGCGTGGGCGAGCGCACCCGCGAGGGCAACGACCTTTACAACGAGATGAAGGAGTCGGGCGTCATCAACAAGACCGCCCTGGTCTACGGCCAGATGAACGAGCCGCCGGGAGCCCGCATGCGGGTGGGCCTGTCCGGCCTGACCATGGCCGAGTACTTCCGCGACAAGGAGCACCAGGACGTGCTTCTCTTCATCGACAACATCTTCCGCTTCACCCAGGCCGGCAGCGAGGTGTCGGCGCTGCTGGGCCGCATGCCCAGCGCCGTGGGCTATCAGCCCACCCTTGCCACCGAGATGGGCGCGCTGCAGGAGCGCATCACCTCCACCAAAGAGGGCTCCATCACCAGCGTGCAGGCGGTGTATGTGCCGGCGGACGATCTGACCGACCCCGCCCCCGCCACCACCTTCGCCCATCTGGACGCCACCACCGTTCTGTCCCGCGCCATTTCCAGCCTGGGCATCTACCCGGCGGTGGACCCGCTGGATTCCACCAGCCGCATCCTCTCCCCCGACGTGGTGGGGCAGGAGCACTACGAGGTGGCCCGCGGCGTGCAGCAGGTGCTGCAGCGCTACAAGGAATTGCAGGACATCATCGCCATCATGGGCATGGACGAGCTGAGCGAAGAGGACAAGGTCACTGTCAACCGCGCCCGCAAGATCCAGCGTTTCCTCAGCCAGCCCTTCACCGTGGCCGAGCAGTTCACCGGCATGGAGGGGCGGTATGTGCCGCTGAAAGAGACCATCCGCGGCTTCAAGGAGATTTTGGAAGGCAAACACGACGGCCTGCCCGAGTCGGCGTTCCTGTTCAAAGGCGCCATCGACGAGGTGGTCGCCGCGGCAAGGAAAGGTGAAACCGCATGACCAGTTTTCCGCTGCAGATCGTCACCCCCGGCGGCCAGGCCTATGACGGCATGGCCCAAAAGCTCTTCTGCCGCACCATCACCGGCGACGTGGCCATCCTGGCCCGCCACTGCGATTATCTCACTGCGGTGGGCATGGGCGAGGCCCGGGTCACCGCCGAGGACGGAACGGTGCGCCGCGCCGCCTGCATCGGCGGCATGCTGTCGGTGGCGGGGGGCAGGGTGCGGCTGATGGCCAACACCTTCGAGTGGGCCGAGGACATCGACGCCGCCCGGGCCGAAGCCTCCGAGGCGCAGGCAAGGCGGCAGCTGGAGCAGACGGACCTTTCCGCCCGCGACCGGGAGCTGGCCGCCGCCAAGCTGCGGCGCGCCCAGGTGCGCCAGAGCGTGGCCGCCCGCCGCTGAGCGGCAAAGGAGGGAACAGACCCATGGACCTGGAACGTCTCACCGCCCTGCTGGACGCCCTCACCGGCCGCTGGCCCCAGGTGCTGGCCGCTTTTGGCGGCGCGGCGCTGGCGGCGGGGCTGCTGGGCGCGCTCACCCGCGCCCTGGGCGTCAAGGAGGACGACGGCCTCAAGGGCCTGCGCGGCCGGAAGGACGGGCCTTCGGCCTGAAACAATATGGATTATTTTTAAAAAATATCCAAAAAGTAAAACCCCTGCCGTGTGGCAGGGGGTTTTGTTTGCCGCGGATACGGCGCAAAGGAGCGGCGCCGCGGGAAAAAGCCGGCGGGCGGGGGCCGCCCGGCCAAAGGTCACAGCCGGCGGCTCCAGCTGTGGCGGCTGAACAGCGCCAGCAGGGGGAAAATTTCCAGGCGGCCCAGCAGCATGTCCAGCGTCAGCACCAGCTTGGACAGGTCGCTGTAGCAGTCGTAGTTCACCATGGGGCCCACCGCGTCGAAGCCGGGGCCGATGTTGTTGAAGCAGGAGAACACGGCGGAGATGTTGCTCTCCAGGCTGAGCTCGTCCAGCGAGATGACCACGAAGCTGCCGAAGAGGATGAGCACATAGGCCACCAGATAGGCGCTCACGTTGTGGAGCACATCGTCCTCCACCACCTTGCCGTTCACCCGCACCAGCTGCACGCTGTTGGGGCGCAGGGTCCGGCGCATGGCGCGGCGCAGGCTTTTCAGCATGAGGGAAAGGCGGATCACCTTCAGGCCGCCGCCGGTGGACCCCGCGCAGGCGCCCACCGCCATCAGGCAGAGCAGGATGGCCTTGGAAAAGGCGGGCCAAACGTCAAAATCCACCGTGGAAAAGCCGGTGGTGGTCATGATGCTGCTCACCTGGAAATAGGCGTGGCGGATGCGCTCGGAAAGATCGGGGATGAGGTCCCGGATGTCCCAGGCGATGAGCGCGCCGGCGACCAGCAGGATGAGGAAATAAAGCCGCACCTCCTCGTCCTTCACCGCAAGGCCCACCTTGCGCAGAAGCAGCAGGTAATACACCGAGAAATTCACCCCGAACAGGGCCATGAACACGGTGACCACCCATTGCAGATAGGGGCTGTAGCTTGCCATGCTGTCCGCCTTGATGCCAAAGCCGCCGGTGCCGGCGGTGCCGAAGGCGGTGCACAGGCTGTCGAACAGGGACATGCCCCCCGCCAGCAAAAACAGGATGCAGGCCAGGGTGAGCGCCAGATAGATGGCGTAGAGGATCTTGCTGGTCTGGCGCAGCCGGGGGGTGAGCTTGCTCACCGTGGGCCCCGGGCTCTCCGCCTGCATCAGGTGCAGCGCGCCGCCCTGCCGCGCGGGCAGGATGGCCAGCATGAACACCAGAATGCCCATGCCGCCCAGCCAGTGGGTGGCGCTGCGCCAGAACAGAAGGCCCCGGCTCATCTCGGCGGGGTCCGCCAGGATGGAGGCGCCGGTGGTGGTGAAGCCGCTCACCACCTCGAACAAAGCGTCGATGTAGCTGGGGATCTGGCCGCTGATGTAAAAGGGCAGGCAGCCCAGCAGCGACAGCACGATCCAGCACATGGCCACCGTCACAAAGCCCTCGGGGGCGAAGATGCTGCCCCGGGCCCGGCGGCCCACCAGCAGAAACAGCCCGGCGCACACGCCCATGATGAGCAGCGACGCGCCGAAGGCGAGGGCGGAGTGCCCGTCCCGGTCCACCCAGCACCACACAAGGCTGGGCAGCATGAAGGCCATCTCCAGAAGGATGATGGACCCGATGGTATGGTTGATCGCTCGAAAATTCAAGTCCGCACCTCCTCTTCACAAATTCCCGACGGCGGGCGCGCCCGTCACACGAACAGATCGTTCAGCTGCATCACGGGGGCGTCCAGCGTGCTCACCGCCACCACCGTGTCGCCCACGTCAAAACTGGAGGTGCCGTCCGGGATGATGGTGTCGGCGCCCCGGCTGATGCAGGAGATCAGCACGCCCCGGCGCAGGGGCACGTCTTTCAGGGGCACGCCCCGGTGATGGGTGTGTTCATCCACCCGGAACTCCATGGCGGCGGCGTTGCCCTCGGCGATGAGGTGCAGCGCCAGGATCTTGCCGGTCTTGTTCTGCATGCCCCGCACATAGCGGGCGATGAGCGCGCTGCACAGGTCCTTGGGGCTCACGATGCTGCCGATGTCCAGCGCCTCGAACATCCGGTTGTACTCCAGGCGGTTGACCTTGGTCACCACCTTGGGCACCCCCTGGCTGTGGGCGTACATGCTCAGCACGATGTTCTCCTCGTCGATGCCCGTCAGGCTGACCAGGGCGTCGGCCTCGCCCAGGCCCTCGCTCTCCAGAAAACTCTGGGAGGAGCCGTCCCCCAGCACCACCGCCGCGCCGGGCAGGTTCTCCGCCAGAAAGCGGGCGCGGCTGGGGTTCTGCTCGATGATCTTCACGCTCAGGTGGGCGTCCAGCAGGCGCTGGGCCAGATAAAAGCTGATGTGGCCGCCGCCCACCAGCATCACCCGGCGGACCTTCTGTTTGGCGATGCCCAGGTTCTTGATGAGCTGGGCCAGGTTCACCGCCCGGGCGGTGACGAAGATGCGGTCGTCCTTTTTCAGCTCGAAGCTGCCGTCGGGGATGACCACCTGACCGGCGCGCAGCGCGGCGCAGACCAGCACCTTCACCTGGGCGATCTTGTAAAGCTGGTGCAGCGCCACGCCCTCCAGCCGGCTGCCCTCGTCCACCCGCAGGCCCACGATCTCCACCCGGCCCTTGGCAAAGCTGTCCCGGTGCAAAAAGCTGGGGAACTGCAGCAGATGGAAGATCTCCCGCGCCGCCGAAAGCTCCGGGTTGATGGTCATGGAAAGGCCCAGCTCCTCCCGCATGAAGAAGAGCTGTTCGGTGTAGTCCGGGTTGCGCACCCGGGCGATGGTATGCAGGCGGCTGTTCATCTTTTTTGCCGTCAGGCAGCACAGCAGGTTGATCTCGTCGGCGCTGGTGGCCGCGATGAGCAGGTCCGCCTTTTCCACCTGCGCCTGGCGCAGGGCCTCCATGGTGGCGGCGTTTCCCTGCACCGCCATCACGTCGTACTGGTACATGTTGGCCTGCAGCACAACGGGGTTGGAATCCACGATGGTGACCTCGTGGCCCTCGTGCAGCAGCTGCCGCGTCAGGGCAAGGCCCACCTTGCCGTCGCCGGCAATAATGATCTTCATGGCACACACCTTTATTCTGGGTTTTGGTCCGTTTGCGGCCCGTGGGCGCAAAACTGATTATAGTATACGAGTTCAGCGGAAAATGCACAAGCGGTATTTTGCTTTTTGGCGCCGAACAGGGTCGAAACGCCTCCCCGCCGCCTCCCCGAACGCCTTTTTGCCGCGCTTGACAGTGCGCCCCAAAATGGGATACCATAAAACCAAACACAGAACGCCGCGCCGGTGCCCAAAGGCTTCGGGCGGCAGCGGGGGACGAGCGATATGCAGAACGCGAAGAACCTTTACATCCTCAGCGGCACCAATGCCTTCACCCGGGGCGAGCTGGACAACGTGGCCCTCACCGAGGACGGCGTGTGCCTGGAGCAGGCGGCGGGCCGCCATGTGCTTTACGGATGCTTCACCTCCCAGCCGGTGAACCTGCCCGCCTTTGACCGGCTGGTGATGAGCTGGAACGCCGACACGCCGCCGGGCACCGTGGTGGAGGCCCAGGCCCGGGTGCGGGCGGGCGAGGAGTGGAGCGGCTGGCTCAGCTTCGGCAAGTGGAGCCCCTACATCCAGCGGGCCAGCGTCACCGGCAGCGAGGCGGACCCGGTGTTCATGTGGCACAATGTGCTGCACGTGGGCAGGGGCCGCGCCGTGCAGGCCCAGCTGCGCATCTATCTTTACACCGACGACGAGCGCCTCACCCCCCGGGTGTGGCTGCTGGCCGCCAGCGTGCGCCCGGTGGACGGGCAGGCCCAGCCTCCCGCCCTTTACAGCCGGGCCCTGCACCTGCCCGCCTACAGCCAGAAGCTGCGGGACCCCTCCCTGCGGGACGGCATGAGCACCCCCGTCACCCTGGCGAGCCTGCTCAACCGCTGGGGGCAGGACGTGCTGCCCGAGGAGCTGGGCCAGTCCATGCTGGACCACGGCGACGCGGACATGGGCACCCGCAACTTTTCCTTTGCGGCGGCGCTGGCCGGCTGCTACGGCTACCGGGCGTATCTTGCCTATCTGGATCCGGAGCGGCTGTGGCAGTGCGTCAAACAGGGCGACTCGGTGGGCGTGTTCATGCGCTACGCCGCCAGCGAGGAGCAGGCGGAGGCCGACGGCAAGGCGTACCTGCCCGGGGCCTTTGCCGACGTGGAAGCCCAGATGATGGCCCTGCGGGGCTTTGAGACCGGGGAAAAGGGCGCTTTTGCCCTGGTGAACGACAGCCTCGCCCCCACCGACGCGGAGGCCGAGCGCTCCTACCCGCTGGACGCCTTCTGGAAGGCCTACCAGGGTCTGGCGCTGGTCATCACCGGGCGGCAGAAGGGCCGGGGCGAGGGATGCCCCCACCGCCGCCATGCCCGGCTGCGGGCGCTGGAGCAGGTGGGCGCCTATATGTTCCAGGACGAGAACGGCGCCGACCTGCCCCTGCCGGAGGGGTTTGCCGGCACCCTGGCCTGCGCCGTGACGGACGGCACCGTGCACGCCACCACCGCCCACAAGGCCTTCCGCTTTTTGAAGCCCACGGCCCAGGGGGGCGTGCAGCTGCCGCCGGAGCTGTTTGGCGGCAAGGGCCGCATCACCGTCTATGCCATCGACCCCAGCGGCTGCACGATGGTGGGCGACGTGCACCTGCCGGGCTGAGGGCGGAACGGAAACGGCATCAAAAGGGGGTAAGACCATGAAATACAGCGTCATCACCATCGGGCGGGAGTTCTGCACCGGCGGGTTGGACATTGCCCGCAAAGTGGCGCAGAGCCTGGGCGCGCCCATGTACGACAAGGAGCTCATCACCCTGGCCGCGAAGGAGAGCGGCCTGTCGGAACAGGCCGTCGCCGCCGGCGAAAAGCGCCCCAGCGGCAGCCTGCTCTATAACCTCTACACCATGGGCAGCGACCTGCCCCTGAGCGATCAGGTGTTCGTGGTCCAGTCCCAGATCATCCGGGGCCTGGCGGACAAGGGCCCCTGCGTCATCGTGGGCCGCTGCGGCGACTATGTGCTGCGGGGCCGCAACGACGTGCTGCGGGTCTTTCTCCACGCGCCGCTGGAGTTCCGCCGCCGCCGTGCCCAGGCGCAAGGGGCCGTGCCCGCCGGCGCCGACGAGCGCACCGCGAACGCCCTGGTGGAAAAGGAGGACCGCCGCCGCGCCGCCTATTATAATTTCTACAGCGAATACCGCTGGGGCGAGGCCGGGCACTACGACCTGTGCCTCAACACCGCTTTGGGCGACGAGGCCTGCGCGGACCTGATCCTGCGGGCGGCCCAAGGCTGAAAACACACCGCTTCCCGCCGCGAACGCGGCGGGAAATAATTTTATGGGAAGGGGGGCTGCACAATGATAAAAACCGTGGGCGTGGTCAGCCTGTCCGCCGGGACGCTGGGGGAGGAGTTTGTCCGCCATGAACTGGAGCTGGGGGTGCGCCGGCTGGAACACTATGGCCTCCGGGTGAAATTTATGCCCCACGCCCTCAAAGGCATCCACTACGTGAAGGCACACCCGGAACAGCGGGCCGCCGACCTGCTGGATGCCTTCCGGGACCCGGATGTGGACCTCATCCTCTGCGCCATCGGCGGCGACGATACCTACCGGCTGCTGCCGTACCTCTTCGACGAGGGCCAGCTTGAAAAGGCTGCTTGCCGAAAACCCTTCCTGGGCTTTTCCGACTCCACCGTCAACCACTTTATGCTGCACAAGGTGGGCCTGCCCACCTTTTACGGCCAGGCCTTTTTGTCGGACGTGTGCGAGATGGACAAGGAGATGCTGCCCTACACCCGGCGGTATTTTGAGGAGCTGCTGCGCACCGGCTCCATCCATCAGGTGAAACCCAGCGAGGTGTGGTACGAGGGCCGCGCCGACTACAGCCCCGCCCGGCTTGGCACGCCGCTGCCCGCCCACCCCGCCGAAGGCTGGAAGCTGCTGCAGGGGCCGCCGGTGTTCAGCGGCAAGATCCTGGGCGGCTGCCTGGACACCATCCATGACTTTTTCGACGGCGAACGCTACGCCGGCATGCCCGCCCTGTGCCGGCAATACGGCCTGTTCCCCGACGCGGCGGACTGGCAGGGCCGCATCCTGCTGCTGGAGACCAGCGAGGAACAGATGAGCCCGGAAAAGTTCAGCCGCGCCCTGGGCTTCTTAAAACAGGCGGGGGTGTTCAGGGCGGTGAGCGGCATCCTGTTCGGCCGCCCCATGGACAACGTGCACCGAAAGGAATACCACCGGCGGCTGATGGCGGCGGTGGACGACCCAGCCCTTTCCATCCTGGCGGATGTGAGCGTGGGCCACGCCCTGCCCCGGTGCATCCTGCCCTTCGGGGTGAACGCCCGGGTGGACGCGCAGGCCCAGACCATCACCTTCGAAGGCCCGTGAGGGCCAAAAATCCTCTGCTTGACAAAAGTATTACTTTGTGCTAATAATAAAAGGGATAAGGCAAAGCAAAGCCCCCTGCCGGCGTCCGCTGGCGGGGGGCCTTTTCATGCCCGCACAAGAAAGGGAACAGGAGGTCATTCACCATGTACGATCTTGTGATCGTTGGCGCCGGCCCCGCCGGCATTTTCACCGCGCTGGAGCTGCTGCGCAAAGGCAGAAAAGAAAAGATCGTCATCGTCGAAAAGGGCAGGCCGGTGGAAAAGCGCCACTGCCCCAAGGCAGAGACCGGCCGCTGCATGAACTGCAAGCCCTACTGCCACATCACCACCGGCTTTTCCGGCGCGGGCGCTTTTTCCGACGGCAAGCTGAGCCTGTGCTATGAGGTGGGGGGCGAACTGCCCGGCCTCATCGGCGAAGAATTTGCCCAGAGCCTCATCGACTACACCGACGGCATCTATCTGGAGTTCGGCGCCGACCCCCATGTGGAGGGCGTCTACGACGGCGAGGAAATTCGCGAGATCCGCAAGAACGCCATCAAGGCGGGCCTCAAGCTGGTGGACTGCCCCATCCGCCACCTGGGCACCGAGAAGGCCCAGGACCTGTATCTGGCGCTGCAGAACCATCTGCTGGCCGAGGGCGTGGAGATGCGCTTTGACACCGAATGCGTGGATCTGCTCATCGAGGGAGGCGTCTGCCGCGGCGTGAAGGTGCGCGCGGCAAAGGGCGGCGCCGAGGAGGAAATTCTGGCCCGCCGCACCGTGGTGGCCACCGGCCGCCGGGGCGCCGACTGGCTGGAGCGCCGCTGCGCCCAGCACGGCATCGCCCACAAGCCCGGCACCGTGGACATCGGCGTGCGGGTGGAAGTGCGGGGCGAGGTGATGGAAAAGGTGGACCGGGTGCTGTATGAATCCAAGCTCATCGGCTACCCCAAGCCCTTCAAGAACAAGGTGCGCACCTTCTGCCAGAACCCCGGCGGCTTCGTCAGCCAGGAAAACTACGACAACGACCTGGCGGTGGTGAACGGCCACTCTTATAAAGAAAAGAAAAGCAACAACACAAACCTTGCCATCCTGTGCAGCCACAACTTCACCGAGCCCTTCAACCAGCCCATCGAATATGCCCAGAAGGTGGGCGAGCTCACCAACATGCTGGGCGCGGGCCACATCCTGGTGCAGCGCTACGGCGACATCCTGGACGGCAAGCGCACCTGGCCCAAGGAACTGAGCCAGAGCAACGTGCGCCCCACCCTGGTGGACGCGGTGGCCGGCGACATCACCGCCGCCATGCCCTACCGGGCGATGACCAACATCATCGCCTTCATCCAGATGCTGGACCAGGTGGTGCCGGGCTTCGCCAGCGACGAGACCCTGCTCTACAGCCCCGAGCTGAAGTTCTACTCCAACAAGGTCAAGATGGATGCGGACCTGGTCACCAACGTGGCGGGCCTGCACTGCCTGGGCGACTCCTGCGGCTGGACCCGCGGCCTGATGATGGCCAGCGTCATGGGCGTGCTCATGGGCCGCAAAATTGCCCAGTGGGACGCGGAATAAACAAAATGAAAAATGCCCCGGGGCCGCCATGGCTCCGGGGCTCAAGTTTTTTACTCGATGGGCACGGCGCCCGCGTCCTCGAGGCTGATTTCGCCTCCGGTCTCGGCGGCCTCTCCGGTCAGGGGGGCGTTCACCGCGGCGGCCCCATCGGCGGCCGGGGCGGCGGTGGAGGCCGCGTCCTCCCCAAAGCCGGCGGCTGTCTCGGCGGCCTGCTCGTCGGTCAGGGGCGCGGCGGTGGCCGCGGCGCTCACAAGGCCGGTCACCTCGCCGCTGGGCGAAGCCAGCAGGTAAGCGCCCACCGGCTCCTCCTTATACACCAGCAGAACGCCGCTCACCTTGTTCTCGCCGGTGCTGCGCCCGGGGCACAGCACCACCCATTTTTCCACTGTCTTGTTTTTGTACTTTTCCAGCGACAGGCCGCTCTCCTTCACCACCGTGTTGAAGGCGGAGAAGCTCTCGTCCCAGCTTTTGGGAATTTTCACCTTATCCACCGTGGCGGTGGCAAGGTCCACCTCCAGCCCGAAGGCCTTGAAGAAGGCCTGGATGTCGTCGGTGCCCTCGATCTTCATGGCGGTGGGGTCCGCCTGGGCGGCCTCGCCGTTCGCGGCGGCGGGGGCCGCGTCGTCCTCCATGAAAAAGCTGCCGACGGCGAACACCGCGCCCGCCAGCGCCACGCCGCACACCGCGACGGCGCCCAGCCGGCGCAGGCCGTTTTTGCCGAATGTCAACACAAACATGTCTCGTACCCTCCTCGTTTGTCGTGGGAACTCCTGTTTATACCTATTCCGCCGTATGCCGCTTTATTCTTGCGCAAAGGCGGATGGCGGGGTATACTGAAAACAAACAAGGACCCGGGAGGGAACAGAATGGTTCTTTTGGTGGATATGGGCAATACCCGGCTGAACATGGCCGGCTGGGAAGAGGGCAGGGCGGCCTTTTCGGCCGAAACGCCCACCGACCGCAGCTGGAACGCCGGCAGCTGCGCCGCCGCGCTGGCAAAGGTGCTGGCCCCCTTCGGCGTGGGGCGGTGGGAGGGGTGCGCGCTGTCCAGCGTGGTGCCCGCCCTCACCGACGCGGTGCGGCAGGCCCTTTTTTCCGTCACCGGCAAGGAGCCGGTGGTGCTGGGAACTTCCAACATCAGTTTCAGGGTGCTCACGAAGGACCCGGTGGGCGCGGACATGCTGGCCGGGGCCGAGGGGGCGCTGGCCCGCGTTCCCATGCCCGCCATCGTGGCGGACCTGGGCACCGCCACCACCTTCTGCGCCCAGAACAAGGCGGGGGACGTGCTGGGGGTGGCCATCGCCCCGGGGGTGGCCCTCGGCCTAAACGCCCTGGTGGACCGGGCCAGCCATCTGCGCTCCATCGCCTTCGAGCCGCCGGGCCCCGCCATCGGCGCCACCACCGCCGAGAGCATGCGCAGCGGCGTGATCTACGGCGCGGCCTGCCTTGTGGACGGCATGTTCCGCCGCATGGCCGCCGAGATGGACGAGACCGAGGGCGCGCCCAGCCTCCTGCTCACCGGCGGGCTGGCGGGCCTTGTGGCCCCTTATTGCGAGACAAAGCCCGCCCTCGCCCCCGGCCTGCTGCTGGAAGGGCTCTACCGCTGCTACCTGCGGGCCAAGGGGGAAAAATGAAAAAACGCCCGCCCCGGCGGCTGCCGGGGCGGGCGAAGCTGTGTTCAGGGTTTTAATAGCGGGCGGGCGGGGCATAATGCTCAAAGATGACCCCGTCGTACTCGCCGGTGAGGGCGGCGTGGTCCATGCCCGGACGGGCGGTCCAGAACACCTTCATGGGGCCGAAGGCCTCGATGAGGCGCACCGCCGCGTTTTTGGGGTTCGGGCCCCAGGCGATGAACTGGGGCCGGGCCAAAAAGTTGCCCATGCAACGGCTCAGCACAAAGGAGCCGATGAGGCTGCTGCCGTCCTTGCGGAAGGAAGCGCAGCTGTCCGACAGCTGGCCCCGCAGGATGTCCGGCGCGTTGCGGCGGAACCACGCCACGATGGTGGGGTCAAAGCTCTCCACGCAGAAAGCGCCGTCGTAGCTTCGCAGCAGCGCCAGCGTTTTTTGGCACAGCTCCTTGTTCCGGGGGCCGCTCTTCAGCTCCACGATGAGGGGCGTGCGCCCGGCCACCGTGGCCAGCACCTCGGTAAAAAGCGGCATATGATGCCCGGTGCCGCACAGGGGCATCTCCTTCAATTCCGCCCAGTCAAAAGCGTCCACCCGGCCGGCCACCCCGGTCACCCGGTCCAGCGTGTCGTCGTGGAACACCACCACTTCGCCGTCCTTCGAGAGCTGCACGTCCAGCTCCATGCCGTAGCCCGCGTCGGCCGCGGCGGCAAAGGCGGCAAGGCTGTTTTCCGGCACCGACTTGTCCGGGCTGTGCAGCCCCCGGTGGGCGTAGCACCAGCCAGAGAACGGCGCCTTTTTGGCAAAGGGCGCATGCCCCGGCAAAAGCAGAAACAGGGCCAGCAGCGCCAGCGCGGCGGCTGCCAGCAGACATTCGATGATCATTTCCCTCACACCCTCCTTTTCAGGGATGGCTTTATTGTACCGCCCCGGCGGGCCACCGTCAACGAAAAGCGGGGCTTTTTTGGCGCTGTTTCACACTTTCGCCACATTCACCCGCTATGATGAAAGAGTAGAAAAAGACCGCAAGGGAGGCACAAAGCATGGCAAAAATTCTGATTGTGGACGACGAGCCCCGCATCCGGGACCTGATCCGGGCACATCTGGAGCATGAGGGCTTTTCCTGCGAGGAGGCGGGGGACGGCGGCGCCGCCCTGGCCGCCCTGTCCGGCGGGGACGTGGATCTGGTGATTTTGGACATCATGATGCCCTTTGTGGACGGCATGACCTGCCTGAAGGAGATGCGCAGCCGCAAGATCACCACCCCGGTCATCATGCTCACCGCCCGGGGCGAGGAATACGACAAGCTGGCGGGCCTTGAGGGCGGAGCGGACGACTATGTGGTCAAGCCCTTCAGCCCCCGGGAGCTGGTGGCCCGGGTGAAGGCGGTGCTGGGGCGCACCATGCCCCGGGCCGAGGCCGAGGGCGGCACCCACACCTTTGGCGGGCTGGTGATCGACCAGGCCAGCCACAGCGTGAAGGTGGACGGCCAGGAGGCCAGCCTCACCCCCAAGGAGTTCGACCTGCTGGTGTTTCTGGCCACCAACCGGGGCATCGCCCTCAGCCGCGAGCGCATCCTGCAAAAGGTGTGGAACTACGACTACTTCGGCGAGGACCGCACGGTGGACACCCACATCAAGATGCTCCGCAGCCATCTGGGCCGCTATCGGGACGCCATCGTCACCGTGTGGGGCATCGGCTACAAATTCGATCCGGACGCGGTGAAGTAAATGAACACAGCAAAGAAAGCGGCGGCCCGCGCCGGGCGCGGGGCCTTTTTCAGCCTGCGCTATCAGATGATGATCGTGTTCTGCGTTGTGGTGGCGCTGGTGCTGGGGCTGGTGTGGTTCATCTCCGCCCAGCTGCTGCAGCCGCTCTACAACCGGCACATCTACAATTACCTCAACACCCAGGTGGACCGGCTGGCGGCCATGATCGAAAGCTGCGACGCGCCGGTGAGCTACCGGGCCTTCGCCTTTTCCGATGCGGTGAAGAACGACGAGTTCTGGGCCAGCGTGGACGAGGCCGCGCGGGACGGGCGGCTCGACTTCCGCAACTGCTGCGTGGACATCGCCGATTCCACCCTGCGCCATGTGGCCAGCAGCGAGAATGTCTATCCCTGCCTGCTGCACGAGTCGGCGGGCGATCTGTTCGGCGGCAAGATCACCACCAAGCGGGACAGCGACACCATCATCGCCTTCCGTCAGGCGGTGATGACGGGCGGCTCGGTGCGCCAGATCGTGGGCACCTCCAGCGGCGCCCAGCAGATGGTGGTGGGCAAGCTGGCCCAAAACGGCGAGTGGGGCAGCTACTCGGTCATCATCTCCACCACCCTCACCCGCGTCAGCGAGGCGGCGGTGGTGCAGGGCCAGCTGATGCCCGCCATCTTCGTGTGCATGCTGGCGCTGGCGGTGGGGGTGTCCTGGCTGCTCAGCCGCTGGCTCACCCGGCCTTTGAGCGAACTGTCCGGCGCGGCGAAAAAGATGGCCGACGGCGACTATTCCGTGCGGGTCAGCGTGCCCCATTCCGACGAGATAGGCCGCCTGGCGGAGGAGTTCAACCACATGGCGGACCAGGTGTCCCGCTCGGCCCAGCTCCAGCGGGAGCTGCTGGCCAACGTCAGCCACGACCTGCGCACGCCCCTCACCCTCATCAAGGGCTATGCCGAGACGGTGCGCGACCTCACCGGCGACGACGCGGCCAAGCGCACCGACCAGCTGAACGTCATCGTGGACGAGACCGACCGGCTGTCGGGCCTTGTGAACAGCGTGATGGAACTGTCCAAGGTGTCCAGCGGCACCGAGCAGCCCCAGCGGGTGCGCTTCGACATGAGCCAGCTCTGCGAGGAGGTGGCCCAGCGCTACGAGGCGGTGTGCGCCCAGAACGGCTGCCGGCTCCAGCTGCAGGCGGACGAGCCCTGCATGGTCAGCGCCGACCCGGCCATGATGGAGCGGGTGCTCCATAACCTCTTGGGCAACGCCATGCACCACGTGGGCGAGGACGGCGTGTTCATCCTGCGGGTGACGCCGAAAGACGGCTGCGCCCGGGTGGAGGTGGAGGACCACGGCGCGGGCATCGCCCCCGAGGACCTGCCCTACATCTTCGACCGCTACTACCGCAGCCGCTCCGACGCGGGCAAGGTGGGCACCGGGCTGGGCCTTTCCATCACCAAGGCCATCCTGCGGGGCCACGGCTTCCGCTTCGGGGTGGACAGCACCGTGGGCAAAGGCACGACCTTCTGGTTCGAGGCCGCCGACGAGGCCCCCGGCGAGGCAAAGCACAAATAATAACGGACGAAAGGGGCCGCCCTGGGAAAAACAGGGCGGCCCCTTTTGCTTTTTTTGCCCGCCTGTGCAATAATAGGCGGTGGAAAAAAGTATAAAAAACGGAAGGGGGCGCGGGGCATGAAGCTTGCGGCAGACAGAGTGCTCACGCCGGAAGAGGCGGTGGAGCATTACGGCCCGCTGGTGCTGCGCACGGCCTTTGGACTTGTGAAGAACATGCAGGACGCCGAGGACATCGCCCAGGAGGTGTTTTTGACCCTGCTCAAAAAAGCCCCGGCCTTCGACGGCCCCGACCACCAGCAGGCCTGGCTGCTGCGCTGCACCATCAACCGCTGCAAAAGCCATTTCCGCAGCGTGTGGCAGAGCCGCACCGACGGCCTGGACGAAAACCTCAGCGTGCCCTTCACCCCCGCCGAGAACGAGGTGATGAAGGCGGTGGGCGGCCTGCCCATGAAATACCGGCAGGTCATCTATCTGCACTACATACAGGGCTATTCCACCGCCGAGATCGCAAAGCTGCTGGAGCTGAACCAGAACACCGTGCTCAGCCAGCTGGCCCGGGGCCGGGCACTTTTGAAAAAAGCGTTGAAAGGGGAGTTTTGACCATGCCCGACCACAAAGACTACCAGAGCGCCATGGACAAGGTCGCCCCCAGCGAGGACTGGAAGGCCGCCACCCTGCAAAAAATGGCCGCCGCCCGCGCCCAGCAGGAAAAAACCAAGGCCGCCCCCCGGCTGCGGGTGGCCAAAAAGGTGGGCATCCCCCTGGCCGCGGCCGCCGCGGTGGCCCTGCTGGCGGTGCCCGCGGCGCTGCGCAGCGGGCTGTTTGCCGACTCCGGCGGCACGGCGGCCCCCTCCGCGGCGCTGTTCAGCGCCGCCGCCTACAGCGAAACTGCCCCCGAGACAGCCAGGACCGAGGACGCCCTGCAGGACGAAGCCCAGCAAAAGAGCGCCGCGCCCCCCGTGCGGGACTTTGATTTGGGCGAGTACGAGGGCCTGCCGGTGCTGGTGCTGGGGGACGACTCCGGCGGCATGGGCGGCGGGGCGACCTTTGTGGCCGAAAGCCTGGACGACATCCGGGGAAATAACCCCACCTGGAACATCTCCGCCAACCAGCTGCCCGCCACCCTGCCGGTGTGGCATGCCCAGAGCGGCGGGAACGCCGCCCCTCTCGCCGGCCTGTTGAACGCCACCGCCGAAGCCCTGGGCCTGCCTTTGGTGCAGGACGAGGCGGAGGAGGCCCCCACCGGCTACCCCAGCCCGGAGCTGTGGCCCTATAACCTGTCCGGCAGCCTGATGGACCCGGATCACTGGGAGCCGGAACTGCCCCTGCATGAACAGCTGGACCCCTCCAAGGCAAAGGCGTGGAACGTTTCCGCCTCCGGCACCACGGTCAACGCCTTCCGGGACGGGGATGGAACGTTGGGCGACCCCCGGGCGGGGGACGAGGCGGCCCTGGCCCTGTTCGGGGAGCTGGCGGGCATTGAAACGCCCGGATACGAGCTGTGCACCGATGTCAACTATTACGGCGAGGAGAACTGCTTTCAGCACTTCTGCTTTGAGGCCGGAGGCGCCACGGTGACCGAACGCCTCCTCAATTACAGCTTCCGACGGGTGAAGGGGAATCTGGACGGCGCCGGCGAACTGTCTCATTTCAACCTGACCTTCCCGCCCGAGAGCGAAACGGTGGGCGACTACCCCCTGCGCACCCCCGAGGAGGCAAAGGCCGCCCTGCAAACGGTGCTGGACGAGGAGCAGGCCAGCGGCATGCGGGAGTACGACCTCTCGGCGGAGCAGGCGGAGGGCTGGCAGCTGGAATATGCCCAGAGCAGCCTCAACCCCTACATCCAGCCGGTCTACCGCTTCTGGCTGAAAACGGATCTGACCCCCGAAGAAGCCTTTTATGAGAACGCCGGGGGCAACGTGTATGTGAGCTACACCGTCAGCGCCTTGCCGGAAGGCTACTGCATCCCCTTTGAGGAAGCGTTCAACTAAAAAAATCCCCCGCCGCGGCGGGGGATTTTTTGCTTCAGCCATTATAGGGCGGCTCGGGCATGATGATGGCCGCCACGATGTAGGCGATCAGGCCGCTGCCCCACCAGATGGTCAGGGCCACGGCGGCAAGACGCACCAGCGTGGGGTCCAGGTTGAAGTACTCGGCGATGCCGCTGCACACGCCGCACAGCATCTTTTCGCGCCCCTTGTAAAGCCGTTTCGGTTCCATTGTTTCCTCCTTGCAAAACGCCGCTCGCTCAATCAAAGAATGCGCCGGGGCCCCAGCAGACGCCGCTTTGGCCGGCGTGCAGGCTGTCGGCCCAGTTTTCCACGCCGTCGGCCCAGCGGTCCACGTCGTCCTCAAAGTCGTCGGCCCAATCGTTCATGTCGTCCTCGAAATCATTGGCCCAATCGTCCATATCGTCTTCAAAGTCCTCGGCCCAGTGCTCCGCGTCATCGGCCCAGCCCAAAGCCCGCTCCAGCCAGCCGGGCACCCAGCCGTGGTAGTGGCGCTGGGAAAGATTGGTGTAGTTCATCGCCTGCCGCGCCGCCGCCGGGCCGCCGGTGGCATAGCCCATCAGCATCAAAGTAAGGCCCAGCACCGCCACCGCGACGGCCACGGCGAAAACCTTTAAGATCCCCTTCATCACTTTGCCTCCTTTTTCCCGGTCAGGGCCCGCCAGGCCCGCTTTGCCAGCCGCCAGCACGCCGGCAGCAGCCAGGCCACCAGCCACACCGCCGCCGTGATGAGGGCGACGCCCAGGGCCAGGGCCAGCAGGCACAGCCCCACCATGAACAGGCCCACCGGGATGCCCGCCCCAAAGGCGGCGGGGGTGTTGGCCACCAGCACCGTCACGATGCCGATGACGGTGCCCACGCCCCCGAAGAAGAAGCCGAAGGCCGCGCCCACGATGCCCATCAGCACGCCGAAAACGGCGCCCGCCAGGCCGATCCACAGCGGGAACAGCACCACCGCCAAAATGATGAGCAGGATGGTGCGGTCGCTCATGCCCTTGCGCGGCGGCGCAGGCGGCACCGCGCCGGGCCGCGCATAGGGCGGCAGGGGAATGGAAGCCCCCGCCGCGGCGGAAGAAGCCGGCGGCGCGCCGGAGCCCGCGGGGCCCCCTGCTTGCGCTTCCTGCGCCGCGTTTTCCTGCTGCACCCGGCTGCCGGGCACGTTGGCCCGGATGATGGCGGCCACCTTTTCCGGGCTGCCCAGTTCCGCCAGCACCTGGGCTTCCTGCTGGGGGCCGGCGTCATCCAGATATTCCTCGTAAAAACGGATGGCCTCGGCCCGCTCCTCATCCGTCACGTCGCTCAGCAGCTCAGCCAGCCGCCGCAAAAATTCTTCCCGGGTCATTGTGCATCCCCCTCGTTCAATAGCATTGCGTCGACCGCCTGCCGGTATTCCACCCATTCCGCCCGCAGTTTTGCCAGCGTCTCGGCTCCGGAGGGCGTCAGCCGGTAATACCGCCGGTTGCGCCCGGCGAACTCCTGGTCGTAGGTTTCAAGATGGCCTTCCTTTTGCAGCCGGCGCAGCACCGGGTAGAGGGTGCTCTCGCTGACCACCATGATTTGGCGCACCTGCTGGGTGATGCGGTAGCCGTAGGTGGGTTCCCGCTCGGCAGTGCTCAGCACCAGCGCGTCCAGCAGAGCTGCCCCTGTGTTGAACGCCATGCCATCGCCTCCTTTGTGGTTCTGGCAATATTGTATTGCGTATAATATTAAATGTCAATAGGATATTGCAAAAAATAAAAATACCCCGCACATCCCCGCCGGCAGGCGCGCGGGGGAGAAAGCTGGGGCCGGAAAAGCGCCCCGGGGAAAGGGGCTGGGAGAGGCGGGCGCCGGCAGGCGGAGGCCAAGTGCGGCGGGAACAGCGGCAGCGGGGGGTGGCCGGAAAAGGAACGCCCTGTCCGGGCCGCTCCGGTCAAACTCCTCCGGACCAGCAAAAAGCTCCCCCCGCGCCCGGCGGGCGCGGGGGGGGAGCGATGGAGGTCGAGCCTGTCAGCCTTTCTTTTTAAAGATGATGAGCTTGGAGAACACGTAGTTCGCCACGATGACCAGCACGTTGGAGAACACCTTCACGCCCAAAAACCAGAGGTCCTGGCGCTCGGGGGCGATGAGCACCGGGCCCAGCAGGTCCGCGCCCAGCCACATCACCGCCACGTCCAGCACCAGGGTGCCCAGGCGGCAGGTGACGAAGGAAACAAACTCCCGCACCGCGGCCATGCCTTTGGCGCTGCTGCAGAACACCCACAGCCGGTTGGTGACATAGGCGAAGAGGATGCACAGGATGTTGTCCAGCACGGTGTTCACGGTGGTGGGCAGGCCCAAAAAGCGGAACACCATGGCCAGCACGATGTTCAAAAGGGTGGCAAGCCCGCCGAAGAACAGATAGGCGATGCCCTCGCGGTATTTCAAAAGCAGCGCCTTGGCCCTGGCGATCATTCCTCCACCACCCGCACGCTCTCCATCACCACGGGGGCGAGGGGGCGGTCGTTGTAGTCGGTGGCAACTTGGGCGATGCGGTCCACCACGTCCATGCCGGCCACCACATGGCCGAAGGCGGCGTAGCCGCCGTCCAGATGGGGCGCGTCCTCGTGCATGATAAAGAACTGGCTGCCGGCGGAGTTGGGGTCCATGGCGCGGGCCATGCTGATGACGCCCCGGGTGTGCTTGATGGGGTTGGGCACGCCGTTGCGGGCAAACTCGCCCTTGATGTGCCAGCCGGGGCCGCCCATGCCGGTGCCCTCCGGGCAGCCGCCCTGAATCATGAAGCCGGGGATGATGCGGTGGAAGGTCAGCCCGTCATAAAAGCCGTCCTTGACCAGCTTGAGGAAATTCTCCACGGTGATGGGGGCGGCCTGGGCGTCCAGCTCCAGGTCGATGACGCCGCCGTCTTTCATGGTGATGCGAACCATAGTTTTCACTCCGTTCCCGGGCGGCAGGGGCCGCCCGCTTTGTATTTTTGGTATGTACCGTCAGTATACCACACCGGCGGGCCGGGGGCAATCAGTACTGGCTGATGGGCAGGTTTTCGTCGTCGGTGCCGGGGCGGATGGCCCGGATGGTCACCGGGTAGGAAACGTCGGCGTTCACCTGCACCGTCACCGTGTCGCCCACCTTGCGGCCGAAGATGGCCCGGCCCAAAGGCGACTGACGGCTGATGTGGCCGCCGCCTGCGTCCACCCGCAGGGTGGTCACCAGGTGCACCTCCATCTCCTCCTCGTCCTCGGGGAGATACAGGGTCACATAGTCGAACAGGCCCACCCTGCCCTCGGCGTGGCCGGTCTTCACCACCCGGGCGGTGCGTATCATCCGCTGCAGATAGCGGATGCGGCTCTCGTTGCGGTTTTTCTGCCGCTTGGCCTCTTTGTATTCAAAGTTTTCGCTCAAATCGCCGAAGGCCCGGGCCTCCTGCACGTCCTTGATGTACTGGGGGCGCAGCACCAGGATGCGGTGGTCTATCTCCTCCTGCATCTTTTTGATGTCCACTTCGGTCAGCTCGTCGTACATGGCCGCATGCCTCCTTTTCCCTTGCCTGCCCTCCACTATACCACATCCGCCGCCGCCGCGCAAAGGATAGGGCGTCAAAAGCCGAAAAAGGCCTTTCTGCGCCGTTTGCTTTGTGGTATAATACCCCTGTTAAACATAAAATAAAGGACCCCGCGGCCCGGCGCGCGGCTGGGGCGGGGCACAGAACGGAGAAAAACTATGCTGTACAAAGACCTCACCGGCGTGCGGCCGGAGATTTTGCAGGCGGTGGAGCGCATGGGCTTCACCGAGATGACCGAAGTGCAGGAAAAGACCATCCCCGTGATGATGGCGGGCCACGACGTGATCGCCAAGGCCCCCACCGGCACCGGCAAGACCTGCGCCTTCGGCATCCCCATCATCGAGCGCATCGACCCCGCCCGTCCGCTGCCCCAGGCGGTCATTTTGGCCCCCACCCGGGAGCTGGCCCAGCAGATCGCCGGCGACCTTCAGGACCTGACCCACTTTCTGCCCGAGGTGCGCACCGTCTGCGTCTACGGCGGGGCGGACATGCAAAAGCAGGCCAGCCGCCTGAAAAAGGGCTGCCAGATCGTGGTGGCCACCCCCGGCCGCCTGATGGACCACATGCGCCACAAGAACATCGACGTGAGCGCCGTCACCAGCATCGTGCTGGACGAGGCGGACGAGATGCTGAACATGGGCTTTTACAAGGACGTGCGCAAGATCATCGACGCCATGAAGGCCCGCAGGAGCCTGTGCATGTTCAGCGCCACCATCAGCCGCGAGGTGATGGACATCGGCTGGCTCTACCAGCGGGACGCGGAGGAGATCATCGTCCAGCCGGTCGAGGCCAGCCAGCCCAAGATCACCCAGTACACCCTGTGCACCACCGGCCGCTCCAAGCTGGCGGACGTGGCCCAGATCATCATCTCCGGCGGCTACAAGCGGGTGATGGTGTTCTGCAACACCAAGTTCACCACCGCCACCCTCACCAACCAGTTAGCGCGCCTCCACTTCGTCACCGACTGCCTCCACGGCGATCTGTCCCAGGGCGAGCGCAACAAGATCATGGCCGCCTTCCGGGAGGGCAAAATCGCCGTGCTGGTGGCCACCGACGTGGCCGCCCGGGGCATCGACGTGGAGGATGTGGACGCGGTCATCAACTACGAGGTGCCCTCCTCCAACGAGTACTACACCCACCGCATCGGCCGCACCGGCCGCGCCAAGAAGGAGGGCGTGTCCTACCTGCTCTACGACGCATCCGAGAAAAAGCGGGTGGACGAGCTGCTGCGCCTGACCCGCAGCAAGGCCGTCCCGGTGCACTGGGACGAAAGCCACGCCACCCTCATCGAGGAGCAGGTGGACACCGGCGACAAGTTCCAGATCCGCAGCTATTTCTAAAACGAAAAGCGGGCCGCGGGCATGGGCGCATTCCCGCGCGATGCCCCGGCCTTTTTTTGAAAAAAACGCTTGACCTTCCCCTTTGTGGATGGTTTACACTGGGCACAGAAAGGGGGAGAGAAGGGTGCGCATCAAGGAGGTGGAGGCCCGGGTGGGCCTTTGCGCCAAGAACATCCGCTTTTACGAAAAAGAGGGGCTGCTGGCCCCGCGGCGGCAGGCGGGCAACGGCTACCGGGACTACGACGGCGCCGACCTTGTCGCTTTGCGGCGGATAAAACTTTTGCGCAAGCTGGACGTGCCGCTGGGGGAGATAAAGGCCATGCTGGCGGGCACGCTGACCCTGGACGAGGGGCTGCGCCGGCACCTGGTGGTGCTGGAGAGCCGTCAAAAGAATCTGGACACCGCCCGCCGGCTCTGCGCAGAGCTGGCAAAAACGCCCGGCCTGCTGTCCGCCCTGGACCCGGAAGCGGCGCTGGCAGAGATGGCCCGTCTGGAACAGGAGGGGGTGCGCTTTATCGACGTGCAAAAAACCGACCGCAAACGCAAGGCCCACGGAGCCTGGCTTTCCGCCCTGGCGTTCATCGGCCTGATGGCCATGGCGGAGGGGCTGATGGTGTGGGCCCTCACGGTGGACCCGGTGCCCCTGCCGGTGGCGCTGCTGCTGGCGGGCTGGCCGCTGGTGTTCGTGGCGGGCGCGCTGCTGGCGCTGCGCCAGCGGCTCAAAGAAATACGAAAGGGTGAAGAAGATGCTTATCGTAACTACTGAGACTATCCCCGGCCGCCGCTATGAGGTGCTGGGCATTGCAAAAGGCAGCGTGGTGCAGAGCAAGAACTTCGGCAAGGACTTCATGAGCGCCATGAAGACCCTGGTGGGCGGCGAGATCACCGCCTACACCGAGATGCTGGACGAGGCGCGGCAGATCGCTTCCGGCCGCATGGCGGCGCAGGCCGAGGCCATGGGGGCGGACGCCATCGTCTGCATGCGCTATGCCTCCTCCAGCGTGATGCAGGGCGCGGCCGAGTGCATCGCCTACGGCACCGCCGTCCGGTTCACCGACTGAGCGAAAGGAGAAAAACGCCATGAGCTTTGCCCTTTCCGGCGTGCAGGTGGCTTCCTTTGCCGCTGCCGCCTTCTGCACCCTGGCGCTGCCGGTGGCGCTGCTCATCGCCCTGGGCGCGATGAAAAAGATACGCCTCGCGCCGCTGGCGCTGGGCTTCGCCAGCTTCTTCGTCAGCCAGATGGTGCTGCGCATCCCCCTTTTGCAGCTGCTCACCGCCGCCGGCGCGCTGAACGCCTTCGCCGCGAACACCGTGCTCTACGCCGTGGTGGTGGGCGGGCTTTCCGCCGGCCTGTTTGAAGAGACCGCCCGCCTGGCGGGCGCGGCCATCCTCAAGGGCCAGCGCAGCTACAAAGATATGATCAGCTTCGGCCTGGGCCACGGCCTGTGCGAGGTGATGCTCATCGCGGGCATGACCCACGTGAACAACCTGCTGCTGGCGGCCGCTTTGTCCGACCCCGGCGGCCCCTTCGGCGCCTTGCTGGCCGGGGTGGACAGCGCCACCCTGGAGCTGGTGGCCGGCCAGCTGGCGGCGGCCGCGCCGGGGGTGGTGGCCCTGGGCCTGCTGGAGCGGGTGAGCGCGGTGCTCTTCCACCTCTTTGCCACCAGCCTCGTGTTCACCGCCGTCATCCGGCGAAAGCCCGGCTGGTACTTCGCGGCGGTGGCCGCCCACACCCTGTTCAACTCGCTGGCGGTGCTGCTGAGCGGCTTCGGCCTCCTTGCGGTGGAACTGGCGCTCTTTGCCCTGGGCCTTGCCATGGGGGCATGGGTGCTGGCGTCGCGCCGCCGGTGGCCCGCGTGAAATTTGCATTATCGTCCACGACGACAGAAAGTGAAAAGTCGTACTTTTGCGGCGGCAAAAGTACCCGCAAACCCGCACGGCAGGCCGCTGTGCGGGTTTTCTCTTTGGGGCAGACGAACAAAAACCATTGTGCAAAAGGGGCGAAGGGTTGGCGAAAGCGCCAAAGTTCGCGAAATGTGTTGAAATCGGCGGCGGGCCGGGCTAAAATGATAGTGTTCCGAACGAGGGGTAAGTATTTCGGCTTACCCCGTTTCTTGTTTTCTTGCAACAATAAAAACAGGGGGAAACCGAACATGAAAAAGCTTCTCAGCATCCTGCTGGCCGGCGCCATGGTCCTGAGCCTCGCTGCTTGCGGCGGCGACAACGGCACCAGCACCAGCGAGCCCGCTTCCGCCTCCACCGGCGCCGGCACCTCCGCGTCCGCCACCGGCGGCATTCCCAAGGACCAGATCAAGGTGGGCGTCATCCACCTGTCCGACCCGGCCGAGGGCAGCGGCTACACCTACACCCACGACCAGGGCATCATCGGCATGCAGCAGAACCTGGGCCTCGCCGATGACCAGATCGTGCGCAAGATCTCGGTGGACGACACCGACGCCGCCGCCGTGGAGACCGCCATCACCGAGTGCGTGGAGGAGGGCTGCAACATCATCTTCGCCACCTCCTGGGGCTATATGGACACCTGCGAGGCCCTGGCCGAGGAGTTCCCCGACGTCATCTTCAGCCACGGCACCGGCTATAAGTCCAACGGCACCAACTTCAACAACTACTTCGGCCGCATCTACCAGGCCCGCTACCTGAGCGGCATCATCGCCGGCATGAAGACCGAGACCAACAAGATCGGCTACGTGGCTGCCATGGGCCAGGAGAACGGCGAGGTCACCAGCGGCTGCAACGCCTTTGCCATGGGCGTGGCCAGCGTGAACCCCGACGCCGAGGTCTATGTGAGCGTGACCAACAGCTGGTTCGACCCCGAAGGCGAAAAGCAGGCCGCCGAGCGCCTGATCGCCGAGGGCTGCGACGTCATCGGCCAGCACTGCGACACCCCCAACCCCCAGACCGCTGCCGAGGAGCACGGCGTCTGGGGCGTGGGCTACAACAGCGACATGACCAAGGACGCCCCCGGCGCCACCCTCACCAGCGTGATGTGGGACTGGAGCGTCTACTACACCAAGGCCGTGCAGAACGTCATCGACGGCACCTGGGTGGCCGGTGAAAAGGTGGAAAACTACTTCGGCGACATGGCCGACGGCCTGGTGACCCTGGGCGAGTTCAACGCCGACCTGGTGACCGACGAGATGATCGCCAAGGTGGAGGAAGTCAAGGCTCAGATCGTTTCCGGCGAGTGGGACGTGTTCGACGGCGCCACCGAGATCATGGACAACGAGGGCAACGCCCACACCCTGGAGGGCGCCGACTACGGCAGCTGCAACTGGTACTACGAGAACGTGAATGTTCTGTAAGGCCGGCTTTTACAAAGCTCAGAAAAGGGCGGTCTCTGACCGCCCTTTTTCCGGTTTTCCCCCTTCACATCACCCCGAGGAGGTAAAAGGACTTATGGCAGAAATGCAGTGCGCCATCCGGTGCAGCGGCATCACCAAGGCCTTCGGCTCCGTGGTGGCCAACGACGCCATCGACCTGGAGGTCAACTACGGCGAGGTGCTGGCGCTGCTGGGCGAGAACGGCAGCGGCAAGACCACTTTGATGAACATGCTTTCGGGCATCTACCACCCGGACGCCGGCCAGATCTTCGTGAACGGCCAGCCGGTGTCCATCGCGTCCCCCGTGGACGCCCGGGCCCTGGGCATCGGCATGATCCACCAGCACTTCAAGCTGGTGGAGGTGTTCACCGCCATGGAGAACATCGTGCTGGGCATGCCCGGCAAAATGCCCTCCCGCAAGGCCCTGCGGGCCGAGGTGAAGGGCCTGTGCGAGGCCTACGGCCTGGAGATCGACCCGGAAAAGCCCGTCTGGGAGATGAGCGTCTCCGAAAAGCAGACGGTGGAGATCCTGAAGGTGCTCTACCGGGGCGCGAAGATTTTGATCCTGGACGAGCCCACCGCCGTGCTCACCCCCCAGGAGACCGAAAAGCTCTTCGACATTCTGCGGCAGATGAAAGCCAAGGGCTGCGCGGTCATCATCATCACCCACAAGCTCAACGAGGTGCTGGCCATCAGCGACCGGGTGACCATTCTGCGCAAGGGCAAAAGCGTGGACACCGTGGCCACCGCCGAAGTGGACACGAACCGCCTCACCGAGCTGATGGTGGGCCACGCGGTGAGCCTGGCTATCCGCCGCCCCGAGCCGAAAGACGTGCACACCATCCTGAAGGTGGTGGACCTGACGGTGGAAAAGCCGGACGGCAGCCTCGGCCTCGACGACGTGAGCTTCCACATCCACAGCGGCGAGATTTTGGGCGTGGCGGGCGTTGCCGGCAGCGGCCAGAAGGAGCTGTGCGAAACCATCGCGGGCCTTTTGCCCGCCAAAAAGGGCGCGGTGCTCTATAAAAAAGAGAACATTTTGGGCAAGAGCCCCGAGGCCATCATCGACCTGGGCATCTCCATGAGCTTTGTGCCCGAGGACCGCCTGGGCATGGGCCTCGTGGCCAGCATGGGCATGACCGACAACATGCTGCTGAAAAGCTACCGCGCGGGCAAGGGCCCCTTCGTGGACCGTGCCCCTGCCCGGGCGCTGGCCAAAAAGCTGGTGGAAGAGCTGTCCATCGTCACGCCGGGCATCGAGACCCCGGTGCGGCTGATGAGCGGCGGCAACGTGCAGAAGGTGCTGCTGGGGCGGGAAATTGAATCCGACCCGAACCTTCTCATCACCGCCTACCCCGTGCGCGGCCTGGACATCAACTCCAGCTACCTTATTTACGACCTTCTCAACAGGCAGAAGGAGAAGGGCGTGGCGGTGATGTTCATCGGCGAGGACCTGGACGTGCTGCTGGAGCTGTGCGACCGTATCCTGGTGCTCTGCCACGGCAAGGTCACCGGCGTGGTCAAGGCCGGTGAGGTCACCAAAGAACAGATCGGTCTGATGATGACCGGCGAAATGAGCGAGGAAGAAAAGAGGAAGGAGGCGGCGGAGCGATGAGCACCCCTGCAACTGTCAAGACCCACCGCGAGCCGCTGCTGCACACGGTGAAGCACGCCGAGCGCTCGGGCCACCAGACGGTGGCCCTGCGCCTTGCGGCGGTGGCCCTGAGCCTTGTGGCGGGCGGCGTCTTCATCCTGGCCATCGGCCACAACCCCTTCGCGGTCTACGCCACCATCGTCAAGGGCGCGTTCCGCAGCCCCCTGGCCATCCAGGCCACCATCAAATACACCATCCCCCTGTGCATCTGCGCGCTGGGCGTGACCCTGGCCTTCAAGATGCGCTTTTGGAACATCGGCGGCGAGGGCCAGCTCATCATGGGCGGCGTGTTCGCCAGCTTCTTCGCCCTCTTCTGCACAAGCTGGCCTCACCCCCTTTTGCTGGCGGCGATGTTCGCGGCGGGCGCCGTTGGCGGCGGCCTGTGGGGCCTTTTGCCCGCGGCGTTCAAAAGCCGCTGGAACACCAACGAGACCCTGTTCACCCTGATGCTCAACTACATCGCGCTGCACATCGTCTCCTGGCTGCAGTCCGGCCCCTGGCGGGACGAAGGGGCCAACGGCTTCAACAAAATTGCCCGCTTTGACAAAAACGCCGGCCTGGACAAGGTGCTGGGCGTGCACTTCGGCTGGATCATCATGCTGGCGCTGGTGGCGCTGGTGTGGGTCTACCTCAAATACACAAAGCACGGCTATGAGATCAGCGTGGTGGGCGAAAGCCAGGACACCGCCCGCTACGCCGGCATCCATGTGAAAAAGGTGGTGCTGCGCACCATGTTCCTCTCCGGCGCCATCGCCGGCATCGCCGGCGTGTGCCAGGTGGGCGGCAGCGACATGACCCTCTCCATGGGCGTGGCCGGCGGCGTGGGCTTCACCGCCATCATCGTGGCCTGGCTGTGCCAGCTGAACCCCGGCATGATCTTGGTCGTTTCCTTCCTGTTCAGCGTGCTGGAAAAGGGCAGCGGCGTGGTGCAGAGCGAGTTCGGCCTCTCGGCGGACAGCGCCGACGTGCTGCAGGGCGTCATCCTGTTCTTCATCCTGGCCAGTGAATTCTTCGTGCGCTACGGCTTTGCCGTGCGCAAAAAGCAGCCGAAGGGAGGCAAGTGAGTCATGGACCTGTTCATCAAATTCCTGGTGGCCGCCGTGGGCGCGGGCACCCCGCTGCTTTTCGGCACCGTGGGCGAGATCCTCAACGAAAAGGTGGGCCATCTGAACCTGGGCGTGGAGGGCATGATGGCCATCGGCGCCTGCGCCGGCTTCATGGCGGGCTACCTTTCCGACAACTTCGCCCTGGCCCTGCTGGCGGCCTTTGCCGCGGGCGTGCTGGCTGCCCTCATCTACGCGGTGCTCACCGTCACCTTTTTGGCGAACCAGAATGTGGCCGGCCTGACCATGACCATCTTCGGGGTGGGCCTGTCCAACTTCATCGGCGTTTACATGCTGGACAAAAGCGGCGCCAGCACCCTCAAGCTGCCGGAGAACGTCACCGCCCAGATGCGCAGCGTGACCATCCCGGTTTTGAGCGACCTGCCGGTGGTGGGCGAGCTGCTGTTCAGCTATAACCCCTTCGTCTACATCGGCGTCCTGGTGGCCGCCGGCTGCGGCTTCTACCTCTACCGCACCAAGACCGGCCTGAACGTGCAGGCCATCGGCGAAAACCCCGCCGCGGCGGACGCCGCCTCCATCCAGGTGAACCGCTGGAAGTACATCAACATCCTTTTGGGCGGCGGCATCTGCGGCATCGGCGGCGCCTACTGCTCCATGATCATCAACAGCGGCGTGTGGATCTCCAACAGCGTGAACGGCCTGGGCTGGATCGCCGTGGCGCTGGTCATCTTCGCCGCCTGGAAGCCCCATGTGGCCATTCTGGGCTCCTTCGTGTTCGGCGCGCTGCGGGTGCTGAAATACTACAAGATGGGCTTCATGGCCGGCTGGCCCGACGCCTTCTTCGACATGCTGCCCTTCCTCATCACCGCCCTCATCCTGGTCGTCACCAGCATCCGGGGCAGCAAGGGCGCCCACATCCCCGCCAGCCTCGGCGTGAACTACTTCCGCGAGGAGCGGTAGATCCGCACAAAAATGCCCGGGCGCATGCGCCCGGGCATTTTTGTGGCCTTGCCGCCGCCGGTCGGCAGGCAAAACGGGAAAGGCGGCCCCGCGTTTGCGGGGCCGCCTTTCCCGTTTTGCCTCTCACAGGGGCAGCCGGATGAGCAGCATGTACACCGCCGTGCCCCCGAAAATGCTGAGCAGGGTGTTGCGCCGCCACAGATGCATCGCCGCCGTCACCGCCAGCGCCCCCAGCTGGAAGGCGGCCTCCATGCCGCCGGCGGCGGGCAGGCCCTTCAGGCAGTAGACCACCAGAATGGCGATGATGGCCCCGGGCAGCACCCCGCCCAGATACCGCACCGCACCGGGCATGGCCCGCTTGCCGCCGAACACCGCGAAGGGCAGCGCCCGGGTGAACAGGGTCACCCCGGCGGCGATGAGCAGCACCCACAAGGGATACAGTTTCATGTCACGCCTCCTCCTTTTCTCTGCTCAGCACCGGCCGCGCCAGCAGCAGCAACGCCACCGTGGCGCACAAAGCGGGCGGCAGGAAATGGTCCGGCCCCAGGGCCAGCAGGAACGCCGCCCCGCAGCCGAGGCCCAGCAGGGCGGGCAGATGGCTTTTCGCCCCCCGCCACTGCTCCAGAAAGATCACCAGGAACAAAGCGGTCATGGAAAAGTCGATGCCGGTGAAGTCCAGCGGCAGGCCGCCGGCCAGGGTGCCCAGCAGGCTGCCCGCCACCCAATAGAGCTGGTCCAGCAAAGCCGCCAGGAACATGGCGCCGTTTTTGTCCACCCCGGCGGGCGTCTCGTCCATGCCGCAGAGCACGGAATAGGTCTCGTCGGTGAGGGAGAAGATCATGTAGGGGCGCTTTTTGCCCATGGAGCGAAAGCGCTCGATGAAGGAAAGCCCATAGAACAGATGCCGCGCGTTGATGAACAGGCTCATCAGCGCCACGGTGGGCAGGGACGTGGGCGCGGCCAGAAAGCCCGCCAGCACGAACTGCAGGCTGCCTGCGTAAACAAGGCCGCTGAACGCCAGGGCCCAAAGCGCCCCAAAGCCCGCCTGCCGCAGCAGGATGCCGAAGGCCGTGCCCAAAAACACATAGCCGAACAGCACCCCCAGCGACTGGCGCAGGGCGAACCGGGCGGTGGTCTTCCAATCGGACTGCATTCTTTGCGGCCTCCTTATCGTTTGTTTTCCGCCTGGGCAAAGGGCTCCGCCAGCCGGGCGAAGCAGGCGGCGGGCGCTTCAAATCCCACCAGGATGGCCAGCACCATGGCCGCCGCCAGCTTCACGGTCTCAAAGCCGGTGAGGCCGGCCCCGGTCAGGTCCCCTTCCACCAGGGCGTAGGCCGTCTGGTAGATGCCCAGGCCCGGCACCAGCGGAAAGATGCCGGAGATGAGGAAGATGGTCACCGGGCAGCGCAGCTGCACCGACGAAAACCGGCTGATGAGCACCACCGCCAGAGTGGCGAAGAAGGTGGCCGTCAGAGCGCCCAGCGCCCCTTTCAGGGCGATGTACACCAGCCACCCGGCGGCCCCGGTGAGGCCGCAGCGGGGGTAATAGCGGGCGGGCACATGGAAGATGAGGGAAAAGGCCGTGGTGCCAAGGCCCGCGAAAAACACTTCGGAACAAAACCGCCAAAGGGTCATGCCAGCACACCTCCCAGCCGTGCCCAGAGGGCCATCACAAGCCCCACGCCGAAGGCCATGCACACCACCACCAGGAACACGTCCAGCATGCGCACCGCGCCGGAGATGTAGTCCTCGTCGGCAATGTCGCGGATGGCGTTGGTGAAGGCAACGCCCGGCAGCAGGGGCACCAGCGAACCCACCGTCACCATGCTCAGCTGGCTGCCGAGGCCCAGGCGGGTGAGCAGGATGGCCGCAGCGCACACCAGCGCGCCGCCGGTGATGTTGGCGGCGATCTTGGAAAGGCGGCCCCGCACCGCCACCAGCAGATAGAGATAGAGCGCCAGCCCCGCAAGGAAGGCGGCGGCGGCGTCCGCCAGGGTGCCGCCGAAAATATAGCAGAAGGAACCCGCGCCCACGCCGCTGGCCAGCACCTGCTGCCAGCGGGGCCGCCGGGGCATTTTCTGTATCTCCAGAAGGCGGGCGCGGGCCTCTTCGGGGGCGTGCATCCCCTGGGCGATCTCCCGGCTGAGCTGGTTCACCGCGTCCACCCTGTCCAGCCGGCTGCCGGAAAGGGGGATGTGCCGCACCTTGGCAAGGCAGTGCCGGCGGCCGTCGCTGGCGGTCATCATGATGCCGTTGCTCAGCACGAAGGGCTCGAACCCCTCGCACCCATAGGCCGCGGCGATGCGCTCCATCGTTTCGGTGACGCGGAATATTTCCGCCCCGCTGGACACCAGGATCTCTCCCGCCAGCGCCACCGTTTCAAACACAAGTTCGCTCCGTTCGGCCCCCATGGCCCGGCCTCCTTCTCGAAAGAGGATTTGCAAAGTCCCGTTTTCTTCACTATAATAAAATAATCCGGGCCGGGATGCAAGAGGCGGCCCCATCCAAGGCAGAGAAAGGCGGCGCAGCGCGTGATACGGTTCAACTATCCCTATTATCCCCTTCAGTGGTACAAAAACGGCAACCCCGTCTCGGGTAACGCGGGCCAGTTCAACTACAAGGCCCTGCGCCAGGGGGACGAACTGCGGGCCTGGTGGTGGCTGGGCCCCTGGTGCATGGAAAAGACCGGGCATGTAAAGACGGCGGCCTTTCCCTTCGGGCAGGAGGGCGTCGACGCGGCCAGGGCCTGGCTGGAGGAGGCCTTCACCGCCATCCCCCGGGACGCCATCGAGGCAAAGAGCGCCTTTCTGGACTCGGAGCCCTGGACGCCCCCCGCCCCCGGGGAGGAAAGGGACGAGGATGCCCCGCCCTTCTGAACAGGCAAAAAAGCGCCGAGGCAGTTTTTGCCGCAGGCGCTTTTTTCACACTGTTTTGATGCTGCGCCACCTGCCCGCCTTCCAGCGGATGATGAACATCACGGCGCGCAGGTTCTCGTCCAGGGCGAAGGCCATCCAGATGCCCACCAGGCCCCAGCCCAGGTAGAGGCCGAACAGCCAGGCGACGCCCACGCCCACGATCCACTGGCTCAAAATGCCCAGCGCCACCGGGAACTTCACGTCGCCCACCGCCTGCAGGTTGCGCACCAGCACGATGTTGAAGGCGCGGCCGACCTCCAGCACCACCTCCACCCACATGGTGCGGCAGCCCAGCGCGATGACCCGCTCGTCGGCGGTGAACAGGCCCAGCAGCGGCCTTGCAAAGACGGCCAGCAGCAGGGCGATGCCCACCGTCACCGGGGCGAAGAGGCGCAGCACCCGCCAGTTCTCCCGATCGGCCCGGTCGAAGTCTTTTGCGCCGATGCAGTAGCCGATGATGATGCCCGCCGCCTGGCTCACCGCGTTCACCAGCATGTAGCACACCTGGGCGAACATGTTCATGTACATCCGGGCGGTCACCGCGTAGGTGCCGATGGTGTTCACGAACACCAGGCTGGTGCTCTGGGAGAGATTGTAGGAAAGGCCCTCGCCCCCGGCGGGCAGGCCGATGCTCAAAAGCCGGCGCAGCAGATCGGTGGGGAAGGGGCGCAGAACCTTGGGGCTCAAGGTCGCGCCCTCCACGCTTTTGAAAAAGGCGAACAGCATCATCAGCATGCCCGCCGTGCGGCACAGGCTGGTGCTCAGCGCCGCGCCCGCCGCGCCCAGCCGGGGCAGAGGCCCCAGGCCGTAGATGAAGGCGGTGTTGCCTGCGATGTTGATGAGGTTGATGACGCCGGTGGAGCACATGATGACCAGCATGTGGGCGTGGGCCCGCAGGAAAGCGCTGAAGGTGAGCATCAGCGCCTGGCAGGGCAGGCTCAGCGCCGTGATGAGCAGATAGCTGCGGGCCTCCGGCACCGCCTCGGGCGGCACCTGCATGACGGCGAGGATCCCGTCCGCCCCCAGCAGCAGCCCCACGGTGATGGCAAGGCTCAGCGCCAGGTTCAGCCCGGCGGCCAGGGTGTAGATCTGGCGCACCTTGCCGGGCTGCCGCGCCCCCAGATACTGGCTCAACAGGATGGTGGCCGCCAGGCTGATGACCGTGAAGGTCAAAATCAGCGTGTTCATGATCTGGTTCGAGTTGCCCACCGCGGCCACCGCCGTCTCGTTGTAGCGGCTGAGCATGATCTGGTCGATGTTGCCCACCAGCATCTGCAAAAGCAGTTCGATAAAGACCGGCCAGGTCATCTTCAGCAGTGAAAACTGCATCTCGCCCGCACTGGTGCGTTCCATGTTCCTTCCTCCCTCCGCCATAAGCGGCGCGCTTGGATTTCTTCGGCAATTATACACCCCGCCGCGCCCCGTTTGATAGAGGAAAAATCGACGATGTTTACAAAATAGAAAATAAGGTTTTGTGCGATATGCGCAAAACAGGCCGCCAAAGCCGCCAAAGCGCTCCGCCGCCCGGCGGATTGCCTTTTGGGCGGTTTTGTGGTACGCTGTTTCTGTTATCAAAAACGGAAAGGGGGAACGGCGGATGAGCAGGCTGAAAAAACGCTGGGCGTACGCGGCGGCCGCCGTGGGCCTGCTGGGCGTTTCGGCGGCCTTCCTTCTGCGCTTTTCCTATTCCACCAGTTTCCTCTGGCCGGGCTACTGCGGCTACGATTCCGCCATCTTCCAGACCATCGGCAAATACTGGGCCCAGGGGTCTGTGCCCTACCGGGACCTCTTTGACCACAAGGGGCCGCTGATCTTCTTCATCGACATGGTGGGCTACTGGTTCCATGGCCGGGCGGGCATCCTGGTGCCCCAGACGGTGAGCCTTGCCGCCGCCCTCTTTTTCTTCTACAAACTGGGGCGGGTGTATCTGCCCCGGCCGGGGGCGGCGTTTGCGGCGGGGGCGGCGCTGGTGTATCTGGCCCGCACCTTTGACGAGGGCAACATGACCGAGGAGTACGCCCTGCCCTTTATCGCCGCCAGCCTGTGGCTGGCCGCAAGCTGGTGCGAAAGGCGGAAAAACGACCCGGACGCGCCCCACCCCTGGCGGTACGCGGCGGTCTACGGCCTCTCCTTCGGGGCCATCCTGCTGCTGCGGGTCACCAGCGCGGTGAGCATCTGCTGCTTCGTGCTGGTCATCGCCCTTTACACCCTGTTCAAACGGCAGTGGGCCGCGCTGGGCAAAAACGCCGCCGCCTTCCTGGGGGGATTTGCCGCCGTCACCGCGCCCTTCTGCGTCTATTTCGCGCTGCACGGCGCGCTGGGGCAGATGCTCTACGGCACCATCGGCTACAACCTGCTCTACGCCGCTGAATTTTCCCTCACCGATTACTACGGCGGCTCTCCCTGGGCCTCCGCCACCTTCCGGCGCACGGTGTTCGACTTCGGCGCCCCGGTGCTGCTGCTGGCGGCGCTGGCGCTGCTGTGCATCCTGCGGGCGCCCCGGCGGCCCCTGGGCTGGGCGGCGCTGCTCACCGCCGGGCTGAACATGTATCTGCTCTTTTCCAACCGGCCCTACCTGCACTACTTCATGATCGCCGCGCCGCTGGTGCCCCTGGCGCTGGGCATGGCGTGGAAGCTGTGGACGGAGGGCAAAGCCGCCGGCAAGCGCGCCGCCGGCCGGCTGGCGCTGGTGCTGGCGGGGGCGTATCTCGTGAGCCTGGCGGCGCGGCTGCCCGGCTGGCAGCGGGACAACTTCATGGCCCGCTGGCCCGGCGAAACGGCGGACTACAACAACATCGCCCGCAGCATGGCGGCGGTCATCCCCGCCGATGAGCGGGACTCGGTGCTGGCCTGGGAGGTGGACGCCCAATGGTATCTTGCCGCCGACATCCGCCCGGCTCAGAACTACTTCATCCACCAGGAGTGGCAGAGCGCCGCCGACCCGGAGATGGCCGCCGAACAGGCGCAGCGCCTCGCGGCGGACCCGCCGGCCTGGCTGGTGGTGGGCAATGTGACCAACGCCGACGTGGCGGACCTCATCGCCCGGGAGTACACCGCCGTGAGCAGCAGGGCGGAATTTTATGAATTCGCCGGCTACACCCTCTACCGGCACAACGGCTGAAAACAAAAAAGCGGCCCGCCCCGTGTATTCCACGGGGCGGGCCGTTCTTTGTTCAAAACTGTCAGCGCAGCACCAGCTGGCCGTTTTCCACGTCCACCGTCAGGGTGTCGCCGGCGTTGTGGCCGCCGCCGATGATCTGGCGGGCGATGAGGGTCTCCACCTTGCTCTGGATGAACCGCTTCAGCGGCCGGGCGCCATAGACGGGGTCGTAGCCCGCGTCGATGATGAAGGCCCTGGCCGCGTCGGTCACCGCGAGACCCAGCTGCTTTTCGGCCAGACGCTGGCGCAGGTCGGCCAGCTGCAGCTCCACGATGCCGCCAATTTCCTCCCGGGTCAGGGGCTTGTAGAAGACTATTTCGTCCAGCCGGTTCAAGAACTCCGGCCGGAACTGGGTCTTGAGCAGGCCCTCCACCGCGGTGCGGGCCTCGGCGCTGATGGAGCCGTCCGGGCCGATGCCGTCCAGGATATACTGGCTGCCCAGGTTGCTGGTGAGGATGATGATGGTGTTCTTGAAGTCCACCACACGACCCTGGCTGTCGGTGATGCGGCCGTCGTCCAGCACCTGCAAAAGGATGTTGAACACGTCGGGGTGGGCTTTCTCCACCTCGTCGAAGAGCACCACACTGTAGGGATGGCGGCGCACCGCCTCGGTCAGCTGGCCGCCCTCCTCATAGCCCACGTATCCCGGAGGGGCGCCGATGAGGCGGCTGACGCTGAACTTCTCCATATACTCGGTCATGTCGATGCGGATCATGTTCTTCTCGTCATCGAACAGGGCCTGGGCCAGGGCCTTGGCCAGCTCGGTCTTGCCCACGCCGGTGGGGCCCAGGAACAAAAAGCTGCCGATGGGGCGGTTCGGGTCCGCAATGCCGGCCCGGCTGCGCAGGATGGCCTCGGTGACCTTCTGCACCGCCTCGTCCTGGCCGATGACCCGCTTGTGCAGGATGTCCTCCAGGCCCAGCAGCTTCTCACGCTCGCCCTCCACCAGCTTCTCCACGGGGATGCCGGTCCAGCGGGCCACGATGCGGGCGATCTCCTCGTCGGTGACCCGGTCGCGCAGCAGGTTGTCCTGCTTTTCGCCCGCGGCCTCCGCCTTCTTCTCCTGCTCCGCCAGCTGTTTCTTCAGCTCCGGCAGCTTACCGTACTTCAATTCGGCGGCCTTGTTCAGGTCGTACTCCCGCTCGGCCTTCTCGATGGCCGCGTTGGTCTTTTCGATCTCCTCACGCAGGCTCTGCACGCTGCCGATGCTGGACTTCTCGTTGTCCCACTGGGCCTTCATGGCGCTGAACTTCGCGCGCATCTCGGCCAGCTCCTTTTGCAGCGCCGCCAGCCGCTGGGCGCTCAGCGCGTCGGTCTCCTTCTTCAGGGCGGCCTCCTCGATTTCGTGCTGCATGATCTTGCGGCGCAGATCGTCCAGCTCCGAGGGCATGGAGTCCATCTCGGTGCGGATCATGGCGCAGGCCTCGTCCACCAGGTCGATGGCCTTGTCCGGCAGGAAACGGTCGGTGATGTACCGGTTGGACAAAGTGGCCGCGGCAATCAGGGCGCTGTCCTGGATCTTCACGCCGTGGAACACCTCATAGCGCTCCTTCAGGCCCCGCAGGATGGAGATGGTGTCCTCCACCGTGGGCTGGTCCACCTGCACCGGCTGGAACCGGCGCTCCAGGGCCGGGTCCTTCTCAATGTACTGGCGGTACTCGTCCAGGGTGGTGGCGCCGATGCAGTGCAGCTCGCCCCGGGCCAGCAGAGGCTTGAGCAGGTTGCCCGCGTCCATGGCGCCGTCGGATTTGCCCGCGCCCACGATGGTGTGGAGCTCATCGATGAACAGGATGATCTGCCCTTCGCTCTTTTTCACCTCGTTAAGAACGCTCTTGAGCCGTTCCTCAAACTCGCCCCGGTATTTTGCGCCCGCCACCAGCGCGCCCATGTCCAGGCTGAAGATGGTGCGGTTTTTCAGGTTTTCCGGCACGTCCCCCCGCACGATGCGCTGGGCCAGGCCCTCGGCGATGGCGGTCTTGCCCACGCCCGCCTCGCCGATGAGGCAGGGGTTGTTCTTGCGCTTGCGGGACAAAATGCGGATGACGTTCCGAATTTCGGTGTCACGGCCGATCACCGGGTCAAGCTTCTGCTGGCGGGCCAGCTCCACCAGGTCCTGGCCGTACTTTTTCAGCGCATCGTAGGTCTCCTCCGGGTGGTCGCTGGTCACCCGCTGGCTGCCCCGCACGGTGGCAAGCTGCTCCAGGAAGCGGTTCTTGTCGATGCCGAAGCTGCGCAGCACCTGCCGCACCGCCTCATTGGGCTGTTCGATCAGCGCCAGGAACAGGTGCTCCACGCTGACGTATTCGTCCTTCATGCTTTCGGCGGTGCGCTCGGCGGCGGCGAGCACCCTGTCGGTGGCCGCTGAGATATAGATCTTGCCCGGCTCGCGGCCCGAGCCCGTCACATGGGGCAGGGCCGCCACCTTCTGGGCGGCAGCCGCGGCAAAATTGCCCGGCTCCACGCCCAGCTTCATCAGCAGCTGCGGGATGAGCCCGTCCTGCTGGCTGGCAGTCGCGGCCAGAAGGTGCTCGGGCTCCAGCGCCTGGTTTTGGTACTCAATGGCCAGCTGCTGGGCGCTTTGCAGCGCCTCCAGCGTTTTTTGGGTATACTTGTTTGTATTCATACAGTCCGTCCCCCTTTGTGAAAGCGGTCCAACTTGGAAGGATTCTTAGTTTTAGCACTCTCGTGCCTCGACTGCTAATATTGTATTCCAGGCGCGATGGAATGTCAAGGGTTTTCACAAAAAATTTATAAACGGGGCGGGCGCGTTGCCAGCGGGGACAAAAATATGGTATCATCCCCTTATAGTATGGTATCTAAAGAGACGGGCATGCGCCGCGGCGGCCAAAACGTTTTTGAAGGCCGCCCGCCGCGCCCTTTGGGAGGGAATATAAATATGAAAGCACACATCGCCGCGCTGCCGCCTGCCGCCGCGCTTGCCTGGAAGGCGCCGCAGGGCAGCGGGCTGGAAAAAGTCTGCGCCGGGGCCGGGGTGCGCCTGCGCGCCGTGGAAGAACAGGACCTGGGCCGCACGGTGGCCGCTCTTTGCGGCCTGCCGGGGGCGGGCAGGGGCGTGGAGCCTGTTGCTGCGGCGGACCCCACGCCCGCCCTGGTGCTGTGGGGGCTGGACCGCAATGCGCTGGACGCTTTTCTCGACGGGCTGAAGGCCGCGGGGGTGCGCATCCCTCTCAAGGCGGTGGTCACGCCCACCAACCGGGACTGGACCTTCGCCGCCCTGCTGGAAGAGCTGCACGCCGAACACCGGGCGGTGAGGGAAAGCGCCGAATAAGAAAAAATTTGCAGGATTGGAACCATTCTGTCATCTTTTACCTGCCAATTGAGATTGACAAACATCTGTCACACAGGTATAATAGGGATGCCGCCCTTCAATGGGCACAAATGGATGTATATGTTCGTTTTTTGAGAGGAGTAAGACAACATGAAAAAAGTTTTGGCTTTGGTCATGGTCCTGGCTCTGGCTCTGAGCTTCACCGCTTGCGGCGGCTCTGCCAAGAAGGTCAAGACCGGTATCGCCATCGTTTCCAGCTACACCACCGCGGATGCCACCGCGGATGCCGCCGGCAACGCCCAGGTGGACAGCACCGTCGCCGCCGTGACCGTGGACGAGAGCGGCAAGATCGTTGCCTGCAAGATCGACGTGGCCCAGAACAAGGTGCCTGTGAACGCCGACGGCAGCTTCGACACCTCCCTGACCTTCAAGTCCAAGCAGGAGCTGGGCACCGACTACGGCATGACCCCTGCCAGCCCCATCGGCAAGGAGTGGAACGAGCAGGCCGACGCCTTCGCCGCCTATGTGGTGGGCAAGACCGCCGCTGAGGTGGAGGCCATCGGCGTGACCGGCGAGCACAATGCTCCCGATGTGGCCGACCTGGCTGCCTCCTGCACCATGAACGTGGTGGACATCAAGGCCGCCATCGTGGAGGCCTGCAACAACGCTCAGGATCTGGGCGCTTCCGCCGAGGATACCCTGGGCCTGGGCCTGTCCACCGCGATGAGCTCTTCCAAGCTGCCCACTGCCGACGAGGCCGGCCTGGTCCAGACCGACACCACCTACGCCGCTGTCACCTACGACAAGGACGGCAAGATCACCAGCACCCTGCTGAACTGCACCCAGGCCAAAATGGATGTCACCACCGAGGGCGTTGTGACCGCCCAGGGCGACACCATTGTTCCCAAGATGGAGCAGGGCGACGACTACGGCATGCGCCCCGCCAGCCCCATCGGCAAGGAGTGGAACGAGCAGGCCAACGCCTTCGCTGCTTACCTGACCGGCAAGACCGCCGCTGAGGTCAGCGCCATCGGCGTGACCGGCGAGCACAGCGCTCCCGACGTGGCCGACCTGGCTGCTTCCTGCACCATGAACGTGGTGGCCTTCATCGACGCGGTGGGCCGCGCCATGGCCTGATCGAAGGCAGCTGCCTGAGAACAGATAGAACCCCGGGGCTGGGCCGCAAGGCCCGGCCCCTTTTTCCATCCGGCGGCGGAAAGCCGCCCTTTGAAAAAGGAGAAGCCATGGGCAAACGAGTTGTGAGTTTTGTGCTGGGCCTTGCGGTGTGCGCCGGGCTGCTGAGCGGCTGCGGCGGCGGGGGAGCGTCCTCCTCCGCGCCCCAGGATCCGGAACTGGCCGGCTGCGAGCGCTACACTGTGAGCTGGTTCGACGTGTTCGACACCGTGACCACCGTCATCGGCTACGCCGAGAGCCAGGAGGAGTGGGACCGCCAGATGGCGGCTCTCCACGCCGACCTTGTGGAGTACCATCAGCTGTACGACATCTACTATTCCTACTCCGGGGTGACCAACCTGCGGGACGTGAACGCCCAGGCGGGCCAGGCCCCGGTGACGGTGGACGCGCGCATCATGGGCCTTCTGACCGAGGCCAAAAGCATGCACGAGACCACCGGCGGCAAGATGAACGTGGCCTTTGGCGCGGTGCTCAAGATATGGCACGATTACCGGGAGGCAGCGCTGGACGACCCCGCCCGGGCCGCCGTTCCCTCCATGGAGGAACTGGAGGCTGCCGCAGAGCATTGCAATATTGATGACCTCATCCTGGACGAGGAGGCCTCCACCGTCTATTTCGCCGACCCGGAGATGCAGCTGGACGTGGGCAGCGTGGGCAAGGGCTACGCCGCAGAGATGGTGGCCCGGGCCGCCGAGGAGCGGGGCCTGAAAAGCGCCCTCATCAGCGTGGGCGGCAACCTGCGCAGCATCGGCCACAAGCCCGATCGTTCCCGCTGGACCGGCGGCATCCAGAACCCCTGGACCACCACCGCCGACATTGTGCCCACCGAATCGGGCGGGTACGTGGCCGTGGTGGAGGTGGAGGACATGTCCCTGGTCACCAGTGGCAACTACCAGCGCTACTATGAGCTGGACGGCGTGCGCTATCACCACCTCATTGACCCGGACACTTTGATGCCCGCGAACTACTATTCGGCGGTGAGCGTGCTCGCCCCGGACTCCGGCCTTGCCGACTGCCTGTCCACCGGCCTTTACTGCATGCCGCTGGAAGAGGGGCAGGCCCTGGTGGAGAGCCTGGAGGACGTGGAGGCCATGTGGATGATGAACGAGGAGAACGAAGTGGTCTACTCCAGCGGCTTTGAAGCCCATCTGAAACAGGCTTCCTGAACCTTTTCCGCCAACAAAGAAGGCCCCCGGCCCGCGCGTGCAGCGCGGCCGGGGGCCTTCTTGCATTGTATGAGCGCCGGGCCGGTTCACTCCACGGTGGAGAGCAGGATGCGGTCGTTTTCCATGGCGCGGCCGGCGTTTTTGGAAAAGGCGGCCAGCAGGTCGTCCACCGTCATCTTCGAGCGCTCCCCGCCCTTCACGTCCAGCACGATGCGCCCGTCGTCCATCATCAGGGTGCGGTTGCCCAAGCTAAGGGCGCTGTGCATGTTGTGGGTGATCATCAGGCAGGTGAGCTTCCGCTCGGCCACGATGGAGGTGGTCAGCGCCAGCACCTTTTCGGCAGTGGCCGGGTCCAGGGCGGCGGTGTGCTCGTCCAAGAGCAGCAGCTTCGGGGTCACCAGCGTGGCCATCAGAAGGGTCAGCGCCTGCCGCTGGCCGCCCGACAGCAGCCCCACCGGCTGCTTCATCCGGTCCTCCAGGCCCAGGCCCAGCTGGGCCAGCCGTTCCCGGAAAAGCGAGCGCTCCCCGGCGGAGACGCGGGAGAAGCCCGAGCCCGCCTTGGACGCCCGCAGATAAGCCAGCGCCAGGTTTTCCTCGATGGTCATGTGGGGGGCGGTGCCCCGCAGAGGGTCCTGGAACAGACGGCCGATCTCGCGGCTGCGGCGGTGCTCCTTTTCAAAGGTGATGTCCCGCCCGTCCAGCAGGATGCGGCCGGTGTCGGTGAAGAAGTTGCCGGCGATGGCATTGAACAAGGTGGACTTGCCCGCGCCGTTGGAACCCACGATGGCGGCAAAATCCCCTGCATCCAGATGCAGGTCGATGCCCCGCAGGGCTTTTTTCTCGTTCAGAGTGCCGGGGTTGAAGGTCTTGGTGATGCCAGTGAGGGTGAGCATTTCAGCGCGCCTCCTTTTCTTTGGCGGCCAGCCTGCGCTTTGTCAGCCTGACCCAGGCGGTGAGGGCGGGCCAGCTGATGGCCACCGCCACGATGGCCGCGCTGATGAGCTTGAGGTTGGAGGGATTGGCGCTGGTGCGCAGAGCGAACACCATCAGCACCCGGTAGACGATGGAGCCCAGCACCGCGGCGGCCACCCCGCGCCACACCCCGCCCCGGCGGGTGAACATTTCGCCGATGATGAGGCTGGCCAGGCCGATGACCACCACGCCGGTGCCCAGGCTCATGCTGCTGGACATCTGGTACTGGGCCAGTACGCCGCCGGAGAGGGCGGTGCAGCCGTTGGCGATGCACAGGCCCACGGTGATGGTGAAGGCAGGGTCGATGGAGGAGGCGGAGACCATGTCCCGGTTGTCGCCGGTGGCCCGGATGGACAGGCCGATCTGGGTCTTGAGGAAGAGGGCCATGGCCGCGGCGGCGGCGATGGTGATGGCGGCGCAGACGATGAGCTTGCTCCAGTCGCTGCCCAGCAGGGCCGCCGCCCGGGTGAACACCGTGTCCGCCTTGAGCAGGGGCAGGTCCGCCCGGTTGCCCATGGTCCACAGGTTGATGGTGTAAAGGCCGGTCATGGTGATGATGCCCGCCAGAATGGCCTGCACCTTCATGCGGGTGTGGAGAAAAGCGGTGACAAAGCCCGCCGCGCATCCGGCAAAGAAGGCCAGCACAAGGCCCAGCACCGGCTTGCCCACGGCGGAAAACACGGCGGAAACGGCGCTGCCCAGCACAAAGGTGCCGTCGGTGGTGAGGTCGGCGATGTCCAGCACCCGGTAGGAGAGATACAGCGCCAGCGCCACCAGCGCGTAGATGAAGCCCTGCTCCACCGCGCTCTCCAAAAGCATTGCGGTCATGAAAAACGCTCCTTTAAGCAAAAAATGGAAAACGCCGGCAAACAGGCGGGCCCGCCCCCGCCTCGCGCATCCGGTGCGCGGGGGCAGGGGGGGCGGAGCCCGCTGTGTTTCCGGTCACTCCACGGCGATGTAGCCCTCGCCGGTGAGGTCAAAGATCTCCGGGTCGATGCCAAGGGCCGCGGCGGTGGTGGTGTTCACGGTGGTGATGCCGTCGTTCAGCACCTGCACCGGGGTGGCGGCGGGGTCGGCCCCGTTCAGCACGTCTGCCGCCATCTGGGCGGTCAGTTCGCCGAGTTTCGTGTAATTCACGCCGGTGGTGGCAAGGCCGCCGTCCCGCACCATGCTGTCCGCCGCGGTGTACACCGGCACCCCCGCCTCGATGGCGGTGGAGGCCAGCACGGCCATGCCGTCGGCCACGGTGTTGTCGATGGGCACAAAGATGGCCTCGGCCCCCTGGGCCAGCAGGTTCTGGGCGGCCAGCTGCACTTCGCCGGCATTGGTCACGGTGCTCTCCACTGCGGTGATGCCCTTTTCTTCCAGAACGGGCTTCATGTTGCCGATGGTGGTCACGCTGTTTGGCTCGCCCAGGTTATAAATGAGGCCCAGGGTCCCAAGGTCCGGGTCAGCCGCCAGGGCCAGGTCCAAAATCTTGTTGGTGTCGATGTAATCACTGGTGCCGGTCATATTCTGGCCGGGAGCCTCCATGCTGTCCGCCAGCTGGGCGCCCACAGGGTCGGTCACCGCGCTGTAGACCAGGGGGATGCCGGTGCCCTGCACCGCGGCGGCCGCGGCGGTGGCGGCGGGGGTGGCGATGGGGATGATGAGGTCCACCCCGTCGGAGACGAACAGCTTGCAGATGTCGTTCAAAGTGGCGGCGTCCGCCTGGCCGTTCTTCACCTCGAATTCGATGGCGGGGCCGCCGGCGGCGACACTGGCCTCGGAGAGGGCGGTCAGCTCGCTTTGGATGGCGGTGCAGATCTCGTCCAGGCTGGAGTGGCTGGTGTACTGCACGATGCCCACCTTGAAGCTCTCGCCGGCGGCGCTGCCGGAGACGGAAGCGGGGGCGGAGGCGGTGGAAGCGGGGGCGGAGCCGCAGGCGGCCAGCGACAGGGCCAGGGCGGCGGCGGTGATGGCGGCGAAAAGGCGATTCTTTTTCATGGTATATTCCTCGTTTCTTTCTTGCTCAAAGGGCGGATGGCGGTCAGCGGAAAGGCTGCCATCGGCGCCATCGTGTGGAGAAACGGTTGCGGGGTCTGAGCTTGGCCATGTCCGGCGCCTCCCTTCGGAAAAGAAATAAAAAAAGACCTGCCCTTGCATTGCTACAAGGACAGGTCTTTGGAAAAACCTGCGGTGCCACCTTGCTTGCCCGGCTTTTGAAAGCGGGCCTCTCGTGAGGGCGCCAACACGCCCTGCGCCCTGTAACGGGAGCCTCCCGGCGCAGCTACTGAGGGCCCCGGCCCCGTTCACCTTGCTCTCGGCGGTCCATTTGTCTGCCCCGCTTTCCGCCCGTTTCCAGCCTCCGGGCTCTCTGTAGGCGCGCTGTGCAGTTTTATCTCCGCCTCATTGATTTACTGACATTAAACCACAGCCCGCGGCATTTGTCAAGCACAAATTTTTTACCGGGTTAAAGCGGCAAAGCGGCGGGGGGATGCCGCCGCGCCGCGGCAAAAGCGGGGGCCGCCCCGCCCGCTCACCGCGCCGCCAGATAGGCCGCCGGGCCGCTTTCATAAAGGTCGCCGCCGGCGGGGTCCAGCACCACGGTGAGGGGCATGTCCTCCACCGCCAGCCGACGCACTGCCTCGCAGCCCAGGTCCGGCCAGGCAATGACCTCCAGTTCCTTCACGCAGGCGGCCATCAGCGCGCCCGCGCCGCCCAGCGCCGCCAGATACACGCCGCCCTCTTTCTGCAGGGCTTCCTTCACGGCCTTGTCCCGGGCGCCTTTGCCGATCATCACCCGCTGGCCCAGCGCGATGAGCCGGGGGGAGTAGGGGTCCATCCGCCCGCTGGTGGTGGGGCCCGCCGAACCGATGACCTGGCCGGGCTGTTCCGGCGTGGGGCCGACGTAATAGACCGCGCTGCCTTCCAGGGGGAAGGGGAGCGGCTCGCCCTTGTCCAGGCATTCCATCATCCGCTTGTGGGCCGCGTCCCGGGCGGTGTAGATGGCGCCCGAAAGCAGCACCGTGTCCCCCGCACGCAGGGCGGCCAGCGCCTCGCGGGTGCAGGGAGTGGTCAGTCTGTGTTCCATCTTCGCGCCCTCCCTCTCACAATTCCGCGCTGGCCCGCCGGGTGGCGTGGCAGCTCACATTCACCGCCACCGGCAGCCCCGCCACGTGGGTGGGGGCTGCCTCGATGGCAAGGCCCAGGGCGGTGGTCTTTCCGCCAAAGCCCTGGGGCCCGATGCCCAGCTCGTTCACTTCGGCCAGCAGCTTTTTCTCCAAAGCGGCGTAGTATCCGTCCGGGTTGGGCTCGTTCAGCGGGCGCAGCAGCGCCTGCTTTGCCAGCAGGGCCACCCCGTCGAAGCTGCCGCCGATGCCAACGCCCAGCACCATGGGCGGGCAGGGGTTCGGGCCCGCCAGCCGCACCGTTTCCAGCACGAAGCGCTCCACCCCTTCCACCCCGTCGGCAGGGCGCAGCATGGCAAGGCGGCTCATGTTCTCGCTGCCAAAGCCCTTGGGGGCCACCGTCAGTTTCAGCCTGCCGCCGGGCACAAGGCGCAGGTGCAGGGCGGCGGGGGTGTTGTCGCCGGTGTTCACGCGGCGCAGCGGGTCGCCCACGATGCTCTTGCGCAGGTAGCCCTCGCCGTAGCCCCGGCGCACCCCCTCGTTCACCGCGGCCTCAAAATCGCCGTCGATGTGCACCTCCTGGCCCACCTCGGCGAACACCACGGCCATGCCGGTGTCCTGGCAGATGGGCAGGGCGCACTGGTCCGCCATTTGCAGATTCTTTTCCAGAAGGCCCAGAGTGTGCTTTGCCAGGGGCCAGGGCTCGGCGGCCCGGGCGGCGGCCAGCGCCGCTTCCACGTCCGCGGGCAGGTGGGCGTTGGCCTCGATGCACAGGGCGGCCACCGCTTCGGCGATGGCCGCGGCCTTGATCTCTCTCACAGCCGGGCCACCCCGCTTTCTTTGGCGGCGGCGGCCACCGCGGCGGCCACAGCCGGGGCCACCCGCTCATCAAAGGCGCCGGGGATGATGTAGTCCTCGTTCAGCTCCCCGTCGCCGATGAGGCCGGCGATGGCTTTCGCCGCCGCCACCTTCATCTGGTCGTTGATGCACTTCGCCCGCACCGCCAGTGCCCCTTTGAACACGCCGGGGAAGGCCAGCACGTTGTTGATCTGGTTGGGGTAGTCGCTGCGCCCGGTGCCCATCACCCGCACGCCGGCGGCTTTGGCCTCGTCGGGCAGAATTTCCGGGGTGGGGTTGGCCATGGCGAACACCACCGCGTCCCTGGCCATGGAGGCGGCCATCTCTTTCTTCAGCGCGCCGGGCACCGACACGCCGATGAACACGTCCGCGCCCTTTGCCGCCTCGGCCAGCCCGCCGGTGAGATGGCGGGGGTTGGTCACGGTGGCAAGCCACGCCTTGTGGCCGTCGAGGCCCGCGGGGCGGCCCTCATACAGGATGCCGTGCTCGTCCACGGCGGTCACGTCCGCCGCGCCCGCCGCCAGCAGCATCCTGATGATGGCGGTGCCCGCCGCGCCGGGGCCGCTGAGCACGATGCGCACGGCTTCCAGCCGCTTGCCCACCAGCTTCAGGGCGTTCAGCAGCGCCGCCGTCACCACGATGGCGGTGCCGTGCTGGTCGTCGTGGAAGACGGGGATGTCCAGCTTTTCCTGCAAAATGCGCTCGATCTCAAAGCACTCGGGGCTGCGGATGTCCTCCAGGTTCACGCCGCCGAAACCGGGGGCGATGAGCTCCACCGCCCGCACCACCTCGGCGGGGTCTTTCGTGCCCAGGCAGATGGGGAAGGCGTCCACCCCGGCGAAGGCCTTGAACAGCAGCGCCTTGCCCTCCATCACCGGCAGCGCCGCTTCGGGTCCGATGTCCCCCAGGCCCAGCACCGCCGTGCCGTTGGTCACCACCGCCACCATGTTGCCCTTGCAGGTGTAGTCATACACCGCGTCCGGGTCCCTGGCGATGGCGCGGCAGGGCTCCGCCACGCCGGGGGTGTAGGCCAGGGAAAGGTCGTCCCGGTTCTTCACCGGCACCTTGCCCACCACTTCCAGCTTGCCTTTGTGCGCTTTGTGCAGCGCCAGCGATCCCTTGTAGTAGTCCATCCCGTACCCCTCTTTCCGTTTTTCTCAATTATAACCCATTCCCCCGCCTGCGCCAAACGAAATTGCGTATAAAACATAAAGCGATTTACAAATAGTATTAGAAGAAAGAGGAAATTATGAATTTTTGACCAAAAAGCCTCGACGGTTTGACTTTGCGTGCTATAATAAAAACCGACACTGTGCGGCCCAAAGACCGCCATATTACAGGAGGGAATACCACCTTGAAGAGCAAGATGATCCGCCTGGGCGCTGCCGCCCTGGCGCTTACCATGACCGCCGCGCTGGCGGGCTGCGGCGCTGCCGGCAGCAATTCCGCCTCCACTTCCGGCTCTGCCGCGTCCGAGGACGTGCCCGAGATGGTGGAGATCGACTACAGCAAATACATCGACGAGAACGGCTTCTGGAAGGACATCCGCGCGCTGGACTACGTCACCCTGCCCGAGTACAAGGGCGTGGAGGTGCCCGCCGAGGAGATCGAGCCCACCGAGGAGGAGATCGAGAGCAACCGCCAGAGCCTGCTGAGCCAGTGGGCCTACTACGATGAGGTCACCGACCGCGCCGTGGAAGACGGCGACACCGTGAACATCGACTATGTGGGCAGCGTGGACGGCGTGGAGTTCACCGGCGGCAACACGGGTGGCGCCGGCACCACCGTGACCATCGGCGTGACCAGCTACATCGACGATTTCCTGGAGCAGCTGATCGGCCACAAGCCCGGCGAGACCTTTGACGTGAACGTCACCTTCCCCGACGACTACAACGACTCCACCGACGCCGACGGCAACACCGTGGTGCTGGCCGGCAAGGACGCGGTGTTCACCACCACCATCAACTACATCCAGGGCGACGAACTGCTCTACCCTGAGATGGACGACGCCTTCGTGGCCGAGAACATGCAGTCCATCTATGGCTGGACCACCGCCGCCGAGGCCAACGAGGGCATCGCCACCGCCATCCGCAACTCCAAGAAGTACAACTACATGCTGGACTATCTGGAGGCCAACGCCGAGATCACCGAAGTGCCCGAGGCCATCTCCGAGTACATGCGCGAGGCGCAGCTGGCAGCCATCAACAACCAGGCGGCCAGCTACGGCATCTCGGTGGACACCCTGATGATGCTCTCCGGCTACGGCAGCGAGGACGAGTACCTGGCCATGCTGGAGGAGCAGCTGCCCGAGGCGGCCAAGTTCAGCCTGCTGCGCCAGGCCATTGCCGAGCAGGAAGGCATGGCCGTGACCGAGGAAGAGATCCGGGAACAGCTGGGCGACAGTTACGACAGCTACGTGGAGACCTACGGCCTGAACTACATCAAGCAGGATATGCTCATCGGCATGGTGGACCAGCTCCTGCTGGACGAGAACTGAGCGATGAACGCGCAAAGCGCCGGGGCGGCAAAAGCCGCCCCGGCGCTTGTTTCTTTTCAGCCCAGCGTTTCCAGGGTGGTGCCGGGGTAATAGTGGGCCAGGATCTCATCGCAGGTGCTGCCGGTGAGGGCCATGGCGCTGGCGCCGTACTGGCTCAACCCCACCCCGTGGCCGTAGCCCCTGGTGGTCACCGAGAACACACCGTCGGCGTACTGGATGGTAAAGCAGGCGCTGCGCAGCCCCAGGGCCGTGCGCAGGTCGGCGCCCCGCACGAACACCCCCGCGCACTCGATCTTGTCCACATAGCCGGCGGCGGTGCGGCTGGCCTCGCCGAACCAGCTTTCCGGCTCGCCCTGCCGCGGCTCAGCCCCCGGCACCGCCAGCACGATGGCGTCGTACATCTGCTGGGCGGTGTAGGTCACCGTCTGCTCGTAGCCCTCGGCGGTGAGGTCCAGGGTGGAGTCCACCCCGGCAAGGTAGGGCAGCGCCTCGTTCCACACGTTCTCGCTGGCCTCGGTCTGCCCGTTGCTGATGGCGTGGTAGCAGGCGGCGGCGGGCGCGCCCTCATAGGTGAGCACCTGATGCAGGATGGGGGTGAACAGGCTCTCCAGCCGGGCCCAGTTCTCCTCAAAGGCGCCGCCCCAGTAGCTTTGCAGGACCTCCCGGGTCATGTAGCCCTGCCGCCGGGCCGGGTCGGCGGAGAACCACGCCCCCTCCAGCTTGTCCGCCGAGGCCCGGTCCCGCTGGTAGAGGGCATAGCTGTGGCTGGCGACGGCCTGGGCCTTCAGCGCCTCGTCCGGCCAGGTGACGGGCATCTCGCTGGCCGCCGCCCCGATGAGGTATTCCAGCAGCGGCACCTCCAGCACCTCGCCGGCGCCCGCGTCCCACAGGCGGATGACCTCGCTGTCGGCGGCGCTGCCCGCCGGCTGCTGCTCCCGGCCGGAGGTGGCGGGCGCAAGGAACTGGGCCGCGGGGCTCTGCCCCTCCTCCTCATCGGCCCCTTCGGCGGCAGGGGCGCTTTGGGCGCCGCCGGCCGGCGCCGGCGCCAGAAGGCTCGCCAGCGGCAGGCAGTAGGTGAGCAGGGCGAACAGGGCGATGGGAAGCAGCGCGCGTTTCATAACGTCCTCCTTTTTTGCCGCCCTTGCAATTTAAGGGCAAAGCGTGTAATATGAAAAACATATATTAAAGGGATGAAAGGCCGCGAGGGGCGGCGCGGACGGATGGGAAAGTACAGGCTTGAAAGGAGAGGAAGGCCATGGCGGTGGAAAAGGCGCGGCTTGCGCCCCAGACCATGAAATATCTATGCGAAGAGTACCTGAAAAATAACTACATCGACCCCGAGACCAGCGAGCGGCTGGGGGTCAAGCGGGGCCTTCGCAACCCCGACGGCACCGGCGTGCTGGCGGGGCTGACCAACGTCTGCGACGTGGTGGGCTACGACAAGACCCCCGACGGCAAGGTGGCGCCCATCCCCGGCAAGCTCATCTACCGGGGCATCAATGTGGAAAAGATCGTGGAGGAGGCCTATCAGAAGGACCGCTTCATGTTCGAGGAGGTCATCTGGCTGCTGCTGTTCGGCACGCTGCCCACCGCCGGCGAGCTGGCCCAGTTCTGCGAGATCCTGGAAAGCCACCGCGCCCTGCCGGACGGCTTTGCCGAGGACATGATCATGAAGGCCCCCAGCCCCAACATCATGAACAAGCTGGCCCGGGGCGTGCTGGCCATGTACAGCTACGACGAGAGCCCCGAGGACCTGAGCCTGGAGAACCTGCTGGAGCAGTCCATCAGCCTCATCGCCGGGCTGCCCACCATCATGGTGAACGCCTGGCAGGTCAAGCGGCGCATCTACGACCATGAGAGCATGTTCTTCCACATGCCCACCCCCGGCCAGAGCACCGCCGAGCACATCCTGGCCACCTACCGGGCGGACCGGAAATTCACCCACGAGGAGGCAAAGCTGCTGGACCTGTGCCTTGTGCTGCACGCGGACCACGGCGGCGGCAACAACTCCGCCTTCACCTGCCGGGTGCTCTCCTCTTCCGGCACCGACACCTATTCCGCCATCGCCGCGGCCATCGGCAGCCTGAAGGGCCCCAAGCACGGCGGCGCCAACCTGAAGGTGATGGAGCAGCTGGGCCACATCCAGGCCGGGGTGCAAAACCACGCCGACGAGGACGAGGTGCGGGAGTTTTTGCGCAAGATCATCCGCCGCCAGGAGGGCGACGGCAGCGGCCTCATCTACGGCATGGGCCACGCGGTCTACACCTTGAGCGACCCCCGCGCGGTCATCCTGCGCCAGAAGGCCCGGGACCTGGCCATGGAAAAGGGCTTCGAGGACGAATTCAACCTGCTGTGCCTGGTGGAAAAGCTGGGCCCCCAGGTCTTTGCCGAGGAAAAGGGCAACAAGACCGTGTGCGCCAATGTGGACCTGTTCAGCGGCCTGATCTACAAGATGCTGGGCATCGGCCCGGACCTGTACACCCCGCTGTTCGCCATCAGCCGCATCCCCGGCTGGTGCGCCCACCGCATCGAAGAAGTG